>MGSR01000119.1 GCA_001798565.1 Deltaproteobacteria bacterium RIFCSPLOWO2_12_FULL_60_16 | reverse complement strand
GTGGGACAAGACGCTGGCGGAGGCGGAGAAAGAAGGGCAGGTGACCATTTATGGTCCGCCGGGGGTGCACTATCAGAATGCCATCAACTCGTTCTCGGCGGCGCACCCGAAAATTAAACTCGTCTATGTGCCCGGTTCGGGAAGCAGCAACGCCCAGCGGCTTGTCGCCGAGAGGACGGCCGGCAAATACCTTGGGGATGTTTTCGTGGGCGGCTCGGGAACGATGGTCCTGGTCCTTTTCAAGGGCGCGATCCTCGATCCCCTCCCGCCCGCTTTGATTCTCCCTGAAAATAGCGACCAGTCGCTCTGGTTCACGAACAAGCACCTCTATGCGGACCCCAAGGGTCAGTACGTTTTCATCATGCAAGGGAACGCCCAATCTCATATCGGCGCCTACAACACGAAGCTCGTGAATTCCGACGAGATAAAGTCCTATTGGGATGTGCTTCATCCCAAGTGGAAGGGAAAGATGGTGGCCTACGATCCCAAAGCGCGAGGGCATATCCAGACCATCCGGGGAGTCTATTACAATCCCATTTTAGGGCCTGAGTTTGTCCGCAGGCTCTTCGGCGAGATGGATCTCACGATCAGCAGGGATCAAAGGCTCATCCTGGATTGGGTGGCCCAGGGCAAGTTCCACATCTCTATCTTCTCCACGCGAAACGATATTGTGGACGCCAGTAAAAAGGGGCTCCCTCTAGGAGTGCTTGAAGTCTCTCCCGCGGAGGGCCATATATCCGGCGGCTTTGGCCACGTGAGCTTGATCAACAAAGCGCCCCACCCCGGCGCGGCGAAGGTTTTTGTCAACTGGTTGCTCTCGAAAGAGGGACAGATCGAGTGGCAAAAGAAGACCGACAACAACTCGCTTAGAACCGATATTCCCAAGGAGATGTTGAGCGATCCGCGCCTGGTGCCGAAAGAAGGCGGAAAATACCTGATCAGCAGCTTGCCGCAATATGAGAATGTGAAGCCGCTCTTGAAGATCGTTAATGAGGCGCTGGCGAAAAGCCGTAAGAAATAGAAAACAGTGGCGAGGAGGATAGAGCCATGCTGAGCCGAGAAGAAAACGAGACGCTCACCCGGGTCGGTCCGGGAACGCCGGCAGGGGAGCTTTTGCGTCGCTATTGGCTGCCGGTTGCCGTAGCCGGCGAGCTCACCGAGAAAAATCCCGCCAAGCTTGTAAGGATCCTCGGCGAGGATCTGGTGCTGTTTCGCGATCTCAAAGGGAGGGTGGGGCTGATTGCCGACCGCTGCTCGCACCGCGGCGCGTCCCTCTCCTACGGCAGGGTCGAGGAGAGAGGGATCGCCTGCCCTTATCACGGCTGGCTCTACGATGTGGAGGGAAGCTGTCTCGAGTGCCCGGCGGAGCCCGCGCAGAGCAGGTTTCATCTCACCGTGAAGCACAAGGGCTACCCGGCGCAAAAGTTTATCGGTTTATACTGGACCCACATGGGCCCCAAGCCGGCTCCGCTCATACCGAAATACGATGTCTGGGCGCGCAGAGACGGGAGAAGAAAAATCTTCATTCAACCGCAGCTGGACTGTAACTGGTTCCAGGCTATGGAGAACTCCGTGGACCCGGCCCATCTCCAGATTTTGCATCAAAATACGGCTATGAAGGGGAGGACGCCCGTCAACACGACCCGGGGGTTTACCGACGACATAGAACAGTTCGAGTTTTACGAATCCGCGTACGGCATCATGAAAAAGAGGACTTATAAAAGCGGGATCGTGGATGAGCACCCGCTGATTTTTCCCAATATCTTGCGCCAGGGCAACGGGACGCAGATTCGCGTGCCGATGGACGATACCCATACGAAGATTTTCATCGTGCGCTTTTTTCCCACGGAGGGCGGAAGGATCGTGGAGGAGGAGGGGGACCCTCCGGTCGAATATGTTAAAGCGTACAAAGACCCCCCCGACGCCGTTCATCCCTTCACCCACTTCAGGATGGACGAGGTGCAGGCGCAGGACCACATGGCCTGGGAGACCCAGGGACCGCTGGCGGATCGCACCCATGAGAGGCTTGCCACCTCGGATCGCGGCGTGGTGATGCTGAGGGAGATCATGAAGCGGGAGATCGCCAAGGTACAGCAAGGCCTCGACCCGCTGGGGATCGTCAGGGATGCAGCCCAAGACAAGATGATCGATACCAAGCTGGAGGAATCGCTCCACGGCCCGGAAACTCAGCATCAGCTCAGGATTCCTTCCCGGGAAGCCCGGGCGGGTGTTTGACCCCCGGAGGGTCATAGGATAGGTTTGCCGTTCCTGCCTCACTTCACCTTCCCCGCAGCAGAGCTCTGAAAGCAACGGGATTGGGAAAATAAATTCCAGGGGATTGGTCTTGGCAAAAGACTATAAAGTGATGTATCAGCAGGATCAACGAAACCTATGGCGCAAGCGGTTATCGAGTTTGTCGAGGTCACCAAACGCTTCGGTCCTGCTCTCGCCGTCGATCGGATGAGCTTTGCGGTGGCCCCCGGCGAGTTCTTTACCCTGCTGGGCCCTTCGGGCTGCGGCAAGACCACCACTCTCAGGCTGGTGGCCGGCCTGGAAGAACCGGACGAGGGCGAGATCCTGCTCAACGGCATCCCGATCGCCTCGCCCAAGCGGGGAATTTTTGTGCCGCCGGACAAGCGCCGGATGGGAATGGTTTTTCAATCTTATGCGATCTGGCCCCATCTCACTGTTTTTGAGAATGTCGCCTTTCCCCTCAGGGTGCGCCGGGAGCCGGCCGCGGCCGTAAAAGAGCGGGTCTTGGGAGCGCTTGATCTTGTCGGCCTTCAAGGGCTGGCGGAGCGCGGCGCCACCGAGCTCTCGGGGGGACAGCAGCAGCGCGTGGCCCTGGCGCGCGCCCTGGCCTATACGCCGGCGGTCTTGCTTCTCGATGAACCCCTTTCCAACCTCGATGCCAAGCTCCGGGAACAGATGAGATTTGAGCTGCGGTCGTTGCAGCGGCGGCTGAATCTCTCGGTGCTCTATGTGACGCACGATCAGGGCGAGGCCATGGCCATGTCGGACCGCATTGCGGTAGTGCACCGGGGCCGGCCGGAACAGGTGGGCGTTGCGGCGGAGCTTTATGAAACGCCGGCCAGCTCTTTCGTGGGAGACTTCCTGGGGCGGACGGTGATGCTCCGGGGAACGGTCAAGAAGAGCGCGCAGGGGAGCTGGATTGATCTGCGCAACGCAGGCGGCCGCATTTCCCTGGCGAATAACCGCCCCGCCCAATTCGCTGAAGGCGAGGAGGTCCGTATCCTGTCCCGTCCCGAAGACATCGACCTCCTGCCCGGCGGCGAGGTCGGCCCGAACCAGATAAAGGCGAAGGTGGAGATGGTCGCCTATCTGGGAGACCATCTCGAATATAGCGTGAGCGCCGGGGGGCGTTCGTTCGTCCTCGCGGCCGGAAAAAAGGCTCGCTACCCGGTGGGCGCCGGCATCCGCCTGGCCTTTGACCCGGCCCGGATCACAGTCTTACCGCTATGAAAATGCCGGCCGCCTCACTTCCTTTTCCCGGCCTGCGGGTCAGGCTTCGGCTCTCTCATCTCGCCGAATCATTCATGCTTGTTTTCTTCGCCGTCGTCATGGGGCTACCGGTGCTCTTTCTCCTCTGGAGCAGCCTCAACGTGGCCGCGCCCGGCAAGGACGCCGTTTACAGCCTGGCGAACTGGATCCGCGGCTTTTCCGACCCAGGGACGTTAAGCGCGCTTTGGATGAGCTTTCTCCTTTCCGTGGTGCGCCTGATCCCCGCCATGATCCTGTCGGTGATGGTCGCCTGGCTCATTGCCCGGACCGACATGCCCGGGGGAAACACGCTCGAGTTCCTTTGCTGGTTCGCCTATTTCATCCCTGACTTTCCCCTGGTCCTGGCGTGGATTCTGCTTCTGGATCCGAGCTTCGGCTTTCTGAACACGCTGGCGGGCGTGCTCCCGTTCGTCGAGGGGCCGATTTTCAACCCCTACAGCTTCTGGGGAATCGTTTGGGTCCATACTTCCACGAACGGCATCTGGTTCAAAGTGATGCTGTTGACGCCGGTCTTTCGCCGCCTGGGGGCGAGCCTGGAGGAGGCGGCCCGGGTGGCCGGGGCGAGCAACCTGACGACGCTCCGGCGTATCACCCTGCCGGTCCTTGCGCCGATGGTCCTGGCGGTGGCCGCGTTGAGCCTGATCCGCGGGCTGGAGTCTTTTAATACGGAGCTCCTGCTCGGCCTGCCGGCGGGAATCTACGTCTATGCCACGCGCATCTACGACTATACCAGGCAGGAACCGCCGGCCTTTGGCGAGGCCACGGCCTTGGGATCGGTCTTTCTTTTGGTCTTGGTGGTGCTGTCATACTTTTATTGGCGTTATCTCAGGGGAAAGAGGTTCATCGTGGTCACCGGCCAGGCCTACTCGACGATGCGGGTCAAGCTGGGAAAGTGGAGATATTGGGCGCTGGGGGGATGTCTTCTCTACTTCGCGGTGATGATGATCCTCCCTTTGAGCTTCCTTCTTATAGGCTCCTTCATGCGCCGCTACGGTTTTTTCAATATCGCTTCCCCGTTTACGGCCGCCCACTGGCAGAACCTTCTCATGGATCCGATTTTTCTAAGCTCGCTGAAAAACAGCCTGATCATCGCTACGGCGACGGCCCTGGCGGGGATTGTTCTCTACTCCACCGTGGGATATCTCGTGGCTTCGCGGAAGAGCCGCGGCGCCGAGCTGCTCGATCTTTTCTGCTGGCTCCCCTGGGTGGTGCCCGGCATCCTCATGAGCCTCGGACTTCTCTGGCTCTTCCTCGCCACCCCCCTGCGTTCGGTTCTCTACGGCAGCGTCTGGGGCATCGCCCTGGCGATGACGATCAAGGACAGCCCGGTGAGCACGCAGGCATTTAAAGCGGCCTTTTTGCAGCTCGGCCCCGACCTGGAGGAGGCGGCGCGTGTGACCGGGGCCTCGTGGGGTTACACCTACCGCCGGATCCTGCTCCCTCTGGTGGCGCCGATTGCCGCCACCGTGGGGCTGCTCAACTTCGGCAGCGCCCTCACCAGCATCAGCACCCCGGTGCTCCTCTACAGCGCGCAATCCCGTCCGCTGTCGATCCTGTTGATGGAATACAGTTTTACCGGAGAGCTGGAGCGCGCCGCGGCGCTGGGATTGCTGATCACTCTCATTATAAGCGCGATGGTGCTGGCGGGGAGAAGGCTCGGGCTGAAGCTTACCGGTTCATAACAATTTAAGGAGGAAAGATGAAGACCGAAGGCAGAGAGCAGAAAGCGGAGAGCAGAAAACAGAAGGCGGAAAACTCGAAGCAAAAATTGACTCGTTCTTTACTGCCGGCTGCCTACTGTATACTGCTTACTGTTGCGCCCGCGTGGGCGCAGTCCAGAGACTGGGAAAAAGAGTGGAATGAGACCCTGGCCGCGGCCAAGAGGGAGGGAAAGGTCGTGGTCGCGGGCTCGCCGGATCCAGTCATGCGCAACGAGATCATTCCCAAATTCATGTCCCGGTTCGGCGTTCCCGTGGAATTCATCGCCGGGCGCTCCAGTCGGATTGTGGCCCGAGTTCGGACCGAGCGGTCGGCGGGGATCTACTCGATCGACATTTATCTCTCCGGGCCGGATACCACTGCCAATACGCTTTACGGCGAGAAGCTGGTAGATCCGCTGAAACCACTGCTGATCCTCCCCGAGGTGGTGGATCCGGCAAAGTGGAAGACGGGGAAACCCTGGTTCGTGGATCCTGAGGAGAGCTACGTGCTGCGCCCTTTTAGGAGCGTGGCGAATCTGCTCTTCATCAACCCGGATCACGTCAAGCCGGAGGAGATGCGCTCGTCCAAGGATCTCCTGAATCCCAAGTGGAAGGGCAAGATCTCGACCGAAGATCCCACGACGACAGGCGCCGGCGCCAATCTGGCCTCGCGCTTCTTAAACCAGCTCGGCGAGGAGTTTTTGAAAAAACTCTACATCGAGCAGAAGCCGGTCAGCACCCGGGAGCGACGACAGTTCACGGATTGGCTCGCCCGGGGCACCCAGCCGATCTGTCTGAACTGCCGCGAGGACGATGTCAGGCCGCTGCAAAAGGAGGGCTTTAAGATCCTGGAGATCTTCGAGCTTGCCGACGTGGCGGGCGCGGTCAATGGCTCTCCGTGGCTGCTCACGCTTGCCAACAAGGCGCCGCACCCGGGCGCCGCTCGGCTCTTTGCCAACTGGATGATGTCCAGAGAGGGGCTTGAGATCTATGCGAAGGGTTATGGCAGCGCTACATTGCGCACCGATGTGGATGAGTCCTTTCTAAACCCCGGCAATATTCCCCGTCCAGGGGCGAATTACTTCGACGACACGGATTGGAAATGGGTGGTCAAGGGCAGAAAGGAGACGCGCAGCAGAGTGTGGAAAATACTGAAATCGCGATGAAGAGAGGCAATAGGCAGTAGGCAATAAAAAGAGGTCATCTACTAGCGGCTGACGGCTGATCGCTAATAGCAAAAACAGACGGGAGAATATCTCATGGCGGGCAAGAAAATTCGTGTTTTTTACCGGGCAGCGGGCCATGTGCCCCTGTGGAAGGTGATGGAGGAGGGCGGGTTTCTCGAAAAACACGGGGTCGAGATCGAGCTCGGCTCCAGGGAAGGGCTGCGAGAGCAGGCGCTTAAGGAGCTGAGGGCGGGAGAGCTGGATATTATCTCCGGCAACCACCACAACCTCTACGCCCCGCGGGCGCTGAAAGGCGAGCCGTTCGTGCACATCGCCCAGACCAATAATCTATGGAAAGAAAATTGGCTGGTGGCGCGCGCCGGCATTCGCGGGGTTGAGGACCTAAAGGGCAGGCGCGTCGCCATGGACGACTTCCACAGCCATACCGGGCTCAACGTCTGGCGCTACCTGCAGATTCACGGTCTGGAAGAGGGGAGGGACGTGGAGCTGGTCAACGGCGAGAGAAAAGGGCTGGATCGCGTTCGGAAAGTGATGTCAGGGGAATATGATGCGACCTTCGTGCGCGCCGTCGAGCAGTTCCGCGCGCGCAAGCTCGGGGCCAACGTGATCGAGGTCTCCTCGATGCCGATGATCGAAGGGGTGACGATCACCACGACGACGACCTACGTGAATCGCCATCAGGACGAGGTCCGCCGTCTGCTCCTTGCGCTGGTGGATGCGATCCACTTTTTCAAGACCCGGCGGGAGGACACCCTTAATATTTTTGAGAAGAGCTGCCGCGATGTCCTGAAATTCCAGTCGGGAGAAGAGATGGACATATTCTACGAAAACCAGGAGAAGTCTCTGGAGCGAAAACCCTACCCCACGGCCGGGGCGATCGAGAATATTTTTGCCCTGGCCGTGCGGGAAAACCCGGCGATACGAGATTTCAATCCCTTGGTCTTGTGGAATCTGCACTACGTTCGCGAGATCGACGACAGCGGCTATATCGACCGGTTGTATGCGTGAGCGGAGGCGCTAAGGACTCACAAACCTAAAGGAGGGAGAGCGATGGGCTACGGGCAAAAAATCAAAGCGGCCAGTTTCGTCACAAGCTTGGCGCTTCTGCTTCTCCTCGAAATGGCTTTCGGCCGCGCCGCGGGCGCCGACTGGAAGGCCGAGTGGGAGAAGACCTTGCAGGCGGCCAAGAAAGAAGGCCAAGTCGCGATTTATTTCTACCGCTACGGGAGGCTCCTGGACGCCTTCCAGAAGGAGTACCCTGAGATCAAGGTGGTCTCGGTCACGGGAAGAGGCTCCCAGCTGACAACCCGGATCATAGCCGAAAGGCGGGCCGACAAATATCTCGCCGATCTCTACAGCGGCGGGGCCAACGGCGCCTTCAATGTGCTCTATAAGGCCAAGGCTCTGGATCCGCTGAAGCCTCTCCTCCTCCTGCCCGAGGTCGCGGATGAGTCCAAGTGGTATGGCGGGGAGCACCGCTACGCGGATCCCGACGGGAAATACATCTATGCCTACCTGGCCAACCCGAGCGATGCCCAGCTTTCCTATAATGCGAAGCTGGTGGAACCCAAGACCTTCAATTCCCACTGGGATCTCCTCCATCCTAAATGGAGGGGGAAGATCGTTTCTTTAGATCCCCGGGATACCGGTCTCGGGGCCACCATGCAGTTTCTCTACTATCATCCCGAGATCGGCCCGGAGTTTATCAGGAAGTTTTTCGGCGGCATGGACATCACCTTCAGCAAGAACTTTCCCCAGATGACCGACTGGCTGGCCAAGGAGAAGTTCGCCATCTGCATGGGATGCAAGGACTCCCAAAAGGCCAACAACCAGGGGCTTCCCGTAGACGATTTTGACACCGGCGGCTGGAAGGAGGGGGGCAGCTTCTCCACCGGCGGCGGCTCCCTCAGCCTGCTCAATCGGGCGCCCCATCCCAATGCGGCCAAGGTCTTCGTCAACTGGTTTCTCTCCCCCAGGGGACAGAAGGCGCTGCAGCAGCTCGGCGATCCGCATGACCCTCCCAATTCCCGGAGAATCGATATCTCCAAGGATGAGGTTCCGCCGGGCAACCGGATGATTGAGGGGAGAAGATACTTTGATGTGGTCCGGCCGGAATTTGCCGACATGAAGCCTATTTTCGATCTGGCCAAAGAGATTATGAAGGCGAACGAGCAGAAGCGATAGGATGCCGTAGCTTGAAGAAAAAAAAGGAGGAGTGCCGTGGCGAACGAGCAAGAGGCGAAAGTCGAGAAGCTGGATGAGAGCGTGCTCCCTAGGATTGAAACCCATGCGGACTGGCTTCAGACACAGAAGATCCCGGTCGTCAGGGGATTCTTCGTCGAGGATATCAAGAGCGTGGAGCTCGCGCCGTGGGATCTCAAAGGGGGCCTCGGGGCGATCGTGATCCTCGACGGGACCGGCGGGGTGAACGACGGTTATGTCTGCGAGATCCCGCCCGGAGGGAAGCTGAAGCCGCAAAAGCACCTCTACGAAGAAATGGTCTACGTCGCCAAGGGGCACGGGGCGACGACGGTCTGGCAGAAGGGGAGCAAAAAGCAAACATTCGAATGGGGGCCGGGCAGCCTCTTCGCCATTCCCCTGAACGCCTGGTACCAGCATTTTAACGGCAGCGGCAGCGAGCCGGCCCGGTATTTCGCCGTCACCAACTCCTGCTTCATGATGAATCTCTTCCATAACCTGGACTTCATCTTCGGCGATGAATTTGTTTTCAGCGACCGCTTCAACGCCGAGGAGGAGGATTACTTCAGCGGCAAGGGGAAGATCTACGGCCGGCTCTTCATGTCGACGAACTTCGTCGCCGATACCCATACCGTCTCTTTGAAGGACTACAGCGAGCGGGGCAAGGGCAGCAGCAACATGAAATTCGACCTGGCCGGCCAGACGATGGGGTGCCACATCTCGGAGTTTCCCGTGGGGACCTATAAGAAGGGCCACCGGCACGGACCGGGCGCCCACGTCATCATCTTGAGCGGGCAGGGCTATTCGCTTCTCTGGAAGGAGGGCGAGGGGCGCAGGCGGGTCGACTGGAAGCCGGGGAGCGTGGTCGTGCCGCCCAACCAGTGGTTTCATCAGCATTTCAATTCGGGGGCCCAGCCGGCGCGCTACCTGGCGCTGCGCTGGAACAACTGGCGCTTTCGCTTCATGAGGATGACCGACGGCGACGGCTCCACCTACACGGATATCAAGAAAGGCGGCGGCCAGATCGAGTTCGAGGACGAGGATCCGGGGATCCACCGGGAGTTCGAGGCCGGTTTGGCGAAAGTGGGAGCCCAATGTCGCATGGGGGCTTACCATCCCGACTGCACTCAGAAGGGTTAAGCAAACTTTGAACGACTTGAACAGTTTGAACGGTTTAGACCGTTCAATCGCTCCGCTCCGTTCAAACGGTCAGGACTAAGAGCTGGCTGCTCATACCGGCCTGTTGCAAGGAGGAACTGATGGTCATCGACATGCACGCGCACTGGCTGAGCCCGGGTCTTAAGGATTGGGGATTCAGCCTGCTCTCTTTGAGAAACGCCTCGGCCGCGGCCAGGCCGCTCAAGGGGATCGACGAGGAAAACCAGAGAAACATCCAGTGCATGGACGAAAGGGGGATAAATCTGCAGATCCTCAGCATCCGGCCCGTCTCCATGCTCTCCGCGGAAAATCCCATGATCAATATTCCGTGGTGCAAGGTCTTCAACAACGTCGTGGCCGAGGCGGTCGGGAAAAGGCCGGATCGACTGCGCGCCATGGCCACCCTCCCGCAGAGCGATATGAATGCGGTAGTGGAGGAGTTGGAAAGGGCGGTCCGGGACTTGGGTCTGGTCGGGGCGATCGTGAATCCCAATCCCAAGGGGGACGAGTCCACTCCGCCCCTGGACGATGACTATTGGTCGCCGCTCTATGCCAAGGCCCAGGAGCTCGACGCGCCGCTCTTCATCCACGCGGCGTTTCTCACGGGACCGAGGTTCCTACGCTACCGCCTGGGCTACATGCTGGGACAACCGCTTGAAGAGACCATCGCCGGCCCGACGCTGGTTTACGGCGGGGTGCTGGAACAGTTTCCCAAGCTCAAGGTCATCATCGCCCACGGGGGAGGGGGAACGACATTCCAGATAGGGCGCTATCTCAATCCTCCCGGAAGAGAGGAGGCCGATCTTTACGGTTCCAGGTACAGAGGGGCTTTCCTGGACGGCTACAAGAAACTCTACTTCGACGGGACTCTCTACACCAAGGAGGCGCTGGAGCTCCTGATCAAGGTCGTCGGCCCGGAACGGGTGCTCTTCGGCACCGAGACTCCCGGAAGAGGCTCGTTCAAGTACCAGGGAAGAATGCTGGATGACCTGAGGCCCGTGGTGGAATCCATCGACTGGCTCTCCGCAGATCAGAAAAGAATGATCCTGGAAGATAACGCCAGGCGGGTCTTTAATCTCAAAATTATCTAGGGGCAAGGATTCGCTTGTCAGGAGCGAGATACAGGCTCAACCGAGAAAGAGAGGGTAGATTATGGCGAGCAAGAGACAGGTGGTGAATATCCCGGGGCTGGCCCACCGCGCGCCGATTCCCAACGGCGCAAAGATCGGCAATATGGTGTTTTCCTCGGCCATCTCGGGCCGGGATACGGAGACGGACAAGCTCCCCGAAGAGCCGGACCGCCAGGCGGAAGCGCTTTTCCGCAACATCCGGACGTTCATGAAAAATGCCGGCGCGACGCCGGACAACATCGCCCATATGACCGTGTTTCTCAAAGAGGAGAAACTCCGCGACTCGATCAATAAGGAGTGGGTCAAGATGTTCCCCGACGAAAAGGACCGCCCGGCGCGCCATGCCGTGACGGGGGAGTTGCGCGGCGGCATGCTCTTCCAGATCGAGCTTATCGCGGTTCTTTGAGGAGAGGTCATGGCAGGAACGCAAAAGGTCGGGGAGCTGAGAAAAAAGGTCGCTCTATCATGCCGGATGATAGGGAAGCTCGGCGTGACCCGGGGCGCCTTCGGTCACGTCAGCGCCAGGATCCCGGGGACGGAGAGGATTCTGATAAAGTCCAAAGGTCCGAATGAGGCCGCGCTGGAATTTACCAGGGAAAAAGACATCATCACCATCGACCTCACAGCGAAGGTCCTGGAGGCCGCCAAGGGATTGGAGGCGCCTCAAGAAACGGCCATGCACCTGGCGGTTTATAAAGCCAGGCCGGAAGTCATGAGCGTGATCCATACTCATCCCGACTGGGTGGTGGTTCTGACCGCGTGCGAGAAACCCTTGCTGCCCATCTATGCCGCTTACAACCCGCCCAGCATGAGGCTTCTCCTCGAGGGCATCCCGCTCTATCCCCGGAGCGTCACCATCATCAACGAAGAACTGGGCGAGGATTTTATGCGGGTGATGGGCCGGAAAAAGGCCTGCCTGCTGCGCGGCCATGGGATGACGACCGCCGGAGAGAGCGTGGAGGATTGCACCCTGATCAGCATGAACGTTTTCGAGCTTGCGCGCATGAATTATCTCGCCTACTGTGTCGGCGACCCGAGGCCGGTCCCGGCCGAGGATATCGAGGAATATCGCCGCAGGTGGGAGCGGCGAATCCGGAGAGAGGGTCGGGGCCCCGGCCCTGCGGCGGAGCCGGCGGATTGGCGCCATTACAAAAAAATGCTCGAGCGCTAGCGTCCCCTTGGGAGACGTTATGGAAGCATTCGCGTGGGCCTGTTGACCGCAAAATTCTATGAATGAAGCGCCTGCCGCTGCGGCGGAAACCCCGGCCCGGTCGTGGACGCCCCGGCTCCATCGGGGCCTGTTTTTGATGATCCTGCTTATCGGATCGATGGGTTTCTATATCCTTTACCCGCTGGTCTTGATTCTGATCAACAGCTTCAATGTGGCTACTATCGCCGAGCCCCCAGTCTATGGTCTGCAGGCGTGGCGAGACGCCTTCAGCGATCCGGGGATCTGGGTCTCCCTGTGGAATACGATCAAGATCGCCATCGTGCGCAATCTGCTGGTCTTCCCCCTGGGAGTCCTGATCGCGTGGATTTTGGCCCGCACCAATATCCCCTTTGCCAACGGCTTTGAGTTTCTTTTCTGGCTCTCCTTCATGCTGCCCAGCATCGCCGTCACCTTTGGCTGGATGCTGCTTTTGGATCCCAACACAGGACTCGTCAATACGTGGCTCAAGCAGATCCCGTTCCTCAACAGGATCACGTTTGACATCTACTCCTTCTGGGGAATCATCTGGGTCCATTGTATCAGCGGCCTCGACACCAAGGTCATACTCTTGACCCCCGCCTTCCGGCGGATGGATGCCGCTATGGAAGAGGCCAGCCGAATGTCGGGGGGGAGCACGCTGAAGACGATGTTCCGTGTCACCCTGCCCGTGATGACCCCGGCCCTGGTTGTGGTATTTCTCTTGGGGGTGGTGCGCCTCTTTGAGTCCTTCGAGATCGAGCTGCTGCTCGGCATTCCGTGGGGTTTTTATGTCTATTCCACGAAGATTCTAGACCTGGCGCGGCAGGAACCGCCGCTCGTGAACCAGGCAGCCGCTCTTGGAAGTATTGTCCTGCTGCTATTGGCGATCATCATTCCCTTGCAGCAGAGGCTCATCCACGGG
This sequence comes from Deltaproteobacteria bacterium RIFCSPLOWO2_12_FULL_60_16, assembly GCA_001798565.1. GTDB lineage: Bacteria > Desulfobacterota > Binatia > UBA9968 > UBA9968 > UBA9968. Next base: position 4,992 of record MGSR01000119.1, on the reverse strand, counting down.
CGGCAATACACCACCGTGACCAGCCAGTTCAGGCCCAAGCTCGTCGACCTGGGGATGTGGAAATTTCCCCTCATGCTCTCGATTCTGCTGATCGTTTTCCTCGCGGTGGGCGTTCCCATTTTGAGCGTTCTGGGCGGCAGCTTCATGGTGCGCTTCGGTTTTTTTAATCTGCCGAAGACTTGGACGCTGGAGTACTGGCAGATGGCCCTCAGTGATCCGCGCTTGCTGGAAGCGCTGGAAAACACCCTCATCGTGGCCGGCAGCGCGGCCCTGATCGGGCCCATTCTCTTCTCCCTCATCGCCTATATTTTGGTTCGCACCCGGCTTCCCGGCCGCTCTATCCTGGATGCCATCTGCTGGATTCCCTCGGCTATCCCCGGAGTGCTGGCGGGGCTCGGGCTGCTCTGGATGTTTCTCGGCACGCCGATCTTCAGGCCCTTTTACGGCACGCTTTTTCTCCTGATGATCGCCTTTATCATGGGAGGCGTGACCCTCTCGACTCAGATCCTCAAGGCCAGTTTCATCCAGCTGGGCAGGGAACTCGAAGAGGCCTCGCGCATGTCGGGCGCCGGTTTCCTGCGCACCTATTTTAAAATCGTGCTTCCCCTGATGGCCCAGACGATGGTCTTGATCGGTGTGTTGAAATTCCTTTTTGCGGCGCGCGGCGCCTCACCCATCATTCTTTTGGCGACCTCCGAGACCAGGACCCTGGCGTTGCTGGCCCTGGATCAAATTGCGGCGGGTTATAGGGAGACCGCGAGCATTACGGTGCTCCTTGTCGTGCTTCTCACCACAGGGCTGGCCCTCATCGCCAGGTCCTTTGGTCTCAAGGTGGGGATCCGAGCCGAATAAATAATTATCAGGTGTCGATCGTATGGAGAAGGGATTTGATGGGATTTCTTCAGGTCCGGCAATTGCGTAAACGCTTCGAGCGCGTAACCGCGGTCGATGGCGTGGATCTCGACATTGAGGAGGGAGAATTTTTTACCCTGCTAGGGCCGAGCGGCTGCGGCAAGACCACCACGCTGAGAGTCGTGGCCGGCTTGGAAAAGCCCGATTCGGGAGAGATTTATCTGGGAGAGCGCTGCCTGCTCTCTCATAGCCAAAGGGTTTTCGTCCAACCCGAGAGGCGGGAGATGGGGATGGTCTTTCAGTCTTACGCGCTCTGGCCTCATATGACGGTATTTGACAACGTGGCCTATCCGTTGAGGCTCAGGCGCGTGAAGGCGCCTGTGGTGCGGCAAAAGGTCATGGAGGCCCTGGCCCTGGTGGGGCTTGCCGGGCTGGAGGGTCGTCCCGCCCCCGCGCTTAGCGGCGGGCAGCAGCAGCGGGTGGCCCTGGCCCGAGCCCTGGTTTTCTCGCCCCGGGTTCTCCTCCTGGACGAGCCTCTCAGCAACCTCGACGCCCGGTTGCGGGAGGAGATGCGGCGCGAGCTCAAGGCGCTTCAGCGTCGTATCCGCGTAACCGTGCTGTTCGTGACTCACGATCAAATCGAAGGCTTGAGCCTGTCCGACCGCATCGGCATCATGAATGGGGGGAAGCTGGAACAGGTCGGCTGCCCCGAGGAGGTCTATTACCGGCCCGCCACTCCTTTCGCCCGGGATTTTTTGGGCAAAACCTTTGCCCTTGGGGGAAAGGTTTCCCGTCCCGCAAATGAGGGCTTGGAAGTGCGGCTCGATGGAATGGCATGTTCCCCCTTGCAGGTCGCCGCGACGAGCCTTCCCTCAGCGCGTGGCGGAGCCCCGGCGGCGGGCGATGAGGTCATGGTCGCCATACGTCCGGAGCAGATCGCGATCTGGAACTCGACGCCGGCCGGGATACCCAACGTTGTCCCGGCTACCCTGGAGGGCGTGCACTTTCTCGGTGATCGCTACGAATATACCGTCTCTCTCGGCTCGGTGACGCGGCTCCTGATCGCCCCTGCGTCGCAGGTCCTCAAGGCGGGCCAAAGGGTTTTTCTCGAGCTTAAAAGCGAGGGCATCACGCTCTGGCCCAGGTCGGGATGACGGGGAGGGCATAGGCGATGGCGGAACTCGCTCGCCCGGATTGCCTACAATCTCCGATCCAGACTCCGGTACTGGATCGCCTCGGAGATGTGGGCGGGCTGGATCTCCTCGGAGCCTTCCAAATCCGCTATCGTTCTTCCCACCTTTAATATCCGGCTATAGGCGCGGGCGCTCAGGCCCAGCTTGTCGATCGCCGTCTCCAGGAGCTTTTCCGCCCCCGGCTTCACGCCGCAGTAGCGCTTGATATCTCTTGCTCCCATCTGGGCGTTGGAGTGGATGTTTCTCTTCTCGAAACGCTTGAGCTGCCGAGCGCGGGCCTCGTTGACCCTCTGGCGGACGAGCGTTGAGGGCTCGCCGGGATTGCGGGTGGCGAGCTCCTGGTAGCGCAGTCCCGGCACCTCCACCTGGATGTCGATCCTGTCGAGCAGCGGGCCGGAGACCTTGGAGCGATATCTTTGAATCTGTGGAGCCGTGCAGCCGCATTCTTTCTGCGGGTCGGTAAAGAAACCGCAGGGGCAGGGGTTCATCGCCGCGACCAGCATGAAGCTCGCCGGGTAGTTGATCGATCCCACCGCGCGCGACACCGTGATGTTTCCGTCTTCCAGGGGCTGGCGCAGGACCTCCAGGACGTTGCGCTTGAACTCCGGCAGCTCGTCGAGAAAGAGCACCCCGTTGTGCGCCAGCGAGACCTCGCCCGGCCTGGGAACGGTCCCGCCCCCTACCAGCCCGGCGTCGGAGATCGTGTGGTGCGGGGAGCGGAACGGGCGAGTCGCGATAATGGGACGGCCGTCCAGCAGGCCCATGACGCTGTGGATCTTCGTGCATTCAAGCGCCTCCGTGAGCGTCAGGTCCGGGAGAATGGTGGGCAGCCTTTTGGCCAGCATGGTTTTGCCCGATCCCGGCGGCCCCACCAGGATGACGTTGTGGGCGCCGGCGGCAGCCACCTCCAATGCCCGTTTTACATGCTGCTGCCCCTTGACGTCGTTAAAGTCCGAGTCGTGCTGAGAGTGCAGATTGAACAGACCAGCCAGATCTACCCTGGTATGCGTAAGGGTTTTCTCGCCGTTGAGGAACTCGACGACCTGGGGCAGCCGTTGGGCGGCGAGCACCTCGATGTCTTCAATGACGGCCGCCTCAGGGCTGTTCGTTTCCGGCAGGATAATGCCTTTGAGCCTCTCTCTCTTTGCCGCCGCGGCGATAGGGAGGCCGCCGCGTATGGGCTTGATCTCTCCGTCTAGAGAAAGCTCCCCGGCCAGCAGATAATCTTTGAGGCGCTCCTTTTGAACCAGCCCTTCGGCTGCCAGGATCCCGACAGCCATCGGCAGATCATAAGCGGAGCCTTCTTTTTTGATGTCGGCCGGCGCCAGATTGATCGTGATCTTCTTGGTCGGAAAGGAGTAGCCGCAGTTCTTGACCGCCGCGCGGATGCGGTCCTTGCTTTCCCGGACCGCCCCCTCGGCCAGACCTACGGTGGCAAGCTGGGGAAGGCCCGCGGCGACATCGATCTCGACCTCCACCAGCAGGGCATCGATCCCGTAGAGGGCGGCGCTGTTGACCTTGGCGAGCATAGAGAGAAAGAAGACCTCCCTCCCTTTAGACGAGGCCTAATGCCGTCTCATGCGCAAAAGTGTAAAGTTGGCCTCTCTTAGCAGAGGCCGGGCTCGATAACAACTAGAATCTATCTTTCTTCGGCGACTTAAGCGACGAGGGCCGCCCGCGCAGAACGTCGTCCTTGGGTATGCGGTAAGACCGCCCCGATGCAATCTTGCCAAGGGAGGTTTTTCCTGGTATAAGATTTCATGTTTGCTCTGAAGGCGCTCAACGCCGCAAAAACCCAGGCCCAGGTCTGGGTTTTTTTTTACCCTCGCCCGGAGGTAAGCCATGTTAAACCAAGAGATCCTGCCGCTCGGTCTCACCTTTGACGATGTCCTGTTGGTCCCGGCCGAATCATCGATCCTGCCGCGCGAGACGGATGTCGCCACCCGCTTGACGCAACGGATCGCACTCAATATCCCCCTGGTCAGCGCCGCTATGGATACCGTGACCGAGTTGCGCACCGCCATTGCGATGGCGCAGGAGGGAGGGCTTGGCTTCATCCACCGCAATATGTCCGTGGCCGCCCAGGCGGCCGAAGTCGAAAAGGTCAAGAAATTCGAGAGCGGCATGATCACGGACCCGATAACCGTTCGGCCGGATCAAAAAATCGCCGAGGTCCAAGAGATCATGCAAAAGTACGGGATCTCCGGGCTTCCGGTAACCCAAGGGGGACGGCTGGTCGGAATCCTGACCCATCGGGATCTGCGCTTTGAAAAGAGACTGGACCGGCCCGTTTCCGAGGTGATGACCAAGGACAACCTGATTACGGCGCCGCCCGGAGTTGGTCTCGATGAGGCCAAAGAGATATTGCACCGGCATCGCATCGAAAAGCTCCTGGTGGTGGATGAGAAATTTCAGCTCAAAGGGTTGATCACGGTCAAGGACATAGAAAAGAAAACTCAATACCCGAACGCCTGCAAAGATCAACGGGGGCGGTTGTGTGTGGGCGCGGCCGTAGGGGTCGGTCCGGACTGCGAGGAGCGCGTTGAGGCTCTCGTCAAGGCCGGAGCGGACGTCGTCACGGTCGATACGGCGCATGGCCACTCCCGGAACGTCTTGGAGTCCGTGAAGCGGATTCGCCGGCGCTACCCCGACCTTGAGCTTGTCGCGGGAAATGTAGCGACCGAAGAAGGGACCGCCGCCCTCATCGAGGCGGGGGTCAATGCGGTGAAGGTCGGAGTCGGCCCGGGCTCGATCTGCACCACCCGCGTCGTCTCCGGTGTCGGGGTGCCGCAGCTCACCGCCCTCGCCAATTGCGCCAAGGCCGCCGCGCGCGGCGGAGTGCCGATTATCTCCGACGGCGGGATCAAATACTCCGGCGACATCACCAAGGCGCTGGCCGCCGGCGCCCACTCGGTAATGATCGGCAGCCTCTTCGCGGGCACCGAGG
>MGSR01000118.1:4910-6601 GCA_001798565.1 Deltaproteobacteria bacterium RIFCSPLOWO2_12_FULL_60_16 | reverse complement strand
TCACCTTTCCGCCCAGGCGGCGGAGCTCTTTTTTGTGCAGGAGGAGTTTTCTGGTGCGGGTGGGCTCGTGATTGAACTGGTTGGCAGCCGAGTACGGGCTGATATGGGCGTTCAGAAGGAACGCCTCGCCCTTGAGGATCCGGGCGTAGCTGTCCGTTAAGTGCGCTTTTCCCTCGCGCAGGGATTTGACCTCGCTGCCCTGCAAGACCAGGCCGGCCTCGCAGCTCTCCTGGATAAAGTAATCGTGCCTCGCCCTGCGGTTGACACAAACACTCTTTTCACCCTCACCTCGCATGAACGGTCCGACGGCCGGAACTACCCGGAATTTTCCGAGTTTGTCTTTTCACCAGGTCTGATCATCCCGCCGGAGATAATGAGCTTGAAGGCCTCCTCCGGCGACATAGCCAGCGCCCTGACCTCGCTCTCCGGCACGAGCAGGTAAAATCCCGCTGTCGGGTTGGGCGTGGTCGGAACAAAGACATTGACCAGCCGCTCGTCTCCTCTTTTCTCCAGCTCGCCCCCCGCCAGCCCGGTGGCGAAACCGACCGTGTAGATGCCCTTGCGGGGATATTCGATCAGGACGACCTGTCTGCCGCTCTGATCCTGGCCGAAGATAGATTCGACGAGCTTTTGCACCCCGGTGTAGACGCCGCGGAAGATCGGGATGCGGCTTAAAAAATAATCCCACAGCGTGAGCAGCCTGCGCGTGACAACGCTCGTCGCCAGGAAACCGAGTAAAATGATCAATGCCAAAGTGACGAGAGCGCCCAGTCCCGGGATGGCGAAAGGGAGATAGGAGTTGGGATGAAACGAGGGAGGGAGCACATCGAGCATGCTGTCCATCAGCCCGACGATCCAGCCGAGGAACCAGAGCGTGATCACCAGGGGAAGGAGAACCAGGAGGCCGGCAAAAAAATAGCGCCTGAGTGATTCCCGAATGACCGTACCCATTCCCTATGTCACCCGCTCCGCCAAGTTGACTCCCTCATCTATGCCTTGAGCAAAGTGTTGTCAATGAGACGGGCCTTGCCGATCCGCACCGCCAGGGCAAGAAGCCCCTCGCCGTCAATCGCCTCCAGCTCCTCCAGGCTGCGGGGATCGCACAGGCTCACATACTCGACCCGCGCCAGCGGCTCTCTTTCGATCTCCTCTTTAACCGCGCTCACGATACAGCCGGCTTCTCTCTCACCCCGGCGCACCAGCAATGCAGCTTTCTTGAGTGACCGATGGAGACAGCGGGCCGCCTCTCGTTCCCGGGCGTCAAGATAGGCGTTGCGCGAGCTCATGGCCAGGCCGTCTTTCTCCCGAATAATCGGGTGGCCGATGATCTCGACATCGAAGTGTAGGTCCGCGACCATCCGACGGACGATCTGAAACTGCTGGTAGTCTTTCAAGCCGAAAATGGCCACATGGGGCCGCACGATGTTGAAGAGCTTCGCCACCACCGTGGTCACGCCGCGAAAATGGCCGGGACGGGAGACGCCGCACAGGAATCGGCCTAGTGGCTCGGCCTCCACGTGCGTCTGGTGTCCGTTCGGGTACATCGCTTCCGCAGGCGGGTGGAACAGAACGTCGACCCTTTCTCTCTCCAGCAATAGCCGGTCGCGCTCGAGGTCGCGCGGGTAGCTTCCATAATCTTCGCCGGGCGCAAACTGCGCGGGGTTGACAAAAAGCGAAACGACAACCTGGTC
>MGSR01000118.1:0-4769 GCA_001798565.1 Deltaproteobacteria bacterium RIFCSPLOWO2_12_FULL_60_16 | reverse complement strand
CCGAAGCTTTCCAGTCGGACGTCCGCAGCCTCATTCGCGCTCCCCTCGGTCTCTTTTCTGAGAGCGAGGGGGTTTGCTGAGCAAGCCCAAAGCATTGAACGTAAACGGTTCAAAGAACCCACCGGCCTATTGCTTTGGGCGCACGAAGCAGGCCCCCGAGCGACCCCTATTGCTTTCGGGAAGCGAGTCAGGTCCGGAGCGAACCCATTGCTTTGGGCGCGCGAGACGGGCCTCCGAACGAAGCTAGTGAAACGAATGCTCCTCGGCCGGGAACCTTCCCTCTCTCACCTCAGAGATGAAATTCTTGACCGCGCCCGTCATCACCCCTCTGAGATCGGCGTAACGCTTGACGAACTTCGGCGTATACATGTCGAAGAGCCCGAGCATGTCATGCACCACCAGAACCTGCCCGTCGCACTGGACGCCCGCGCCGATCCCGATGGTAGGGATCGACAGCCGGCGGGTGATCTCCTGAGCGAGGTCCATGGGAATCCCCTCCAAAACAACCGAGAAAGCCCCGGCCTCCTCCACCGCCAGGGCATCCTGCAAGATGGCCTCTCTCTCTTCTTTCTCTTTACCCTGGACTTTATAGCCGCCGAAGCGGTGCACCGACTGGGGCGTGAGACCCACGTGCCCCATGACCGGAATTCCCATCCGGACAATCGCCTCGATAGTCTCCAGGAGCTGGACTCCTCCTTCGACCTTGACCGCCTCCGCCCCGGCCTCCTGGAGGAATCTCCCGGCGTTCCGCTTCGCCTCCTCGACGCTCACCTGAAAGGAAAGAAACGGCATGTCCGCGACCACGAGCGCCCGTTTCCTGCCCCGGACCACCGCTTTGGTATGATAGATCATCTCATCCAAGGTGACGGGCAGAGTGTTTTGCTGCCCCTGGATCACCGAGCCCAGGGAGTCCCCGACGAGCAGGATATCCACCCCGGCCTCATCAAGGATGCGGGCGAAAGAGTAATCGTAGGCAGTCAGGGCGGTGATCTTTTCACCCCGCTGCTTCATCCTGCTGATTTCGGGCACGGTAACTTTTTCCGCCATCGAGCAGCCCTCCCTACGACTGGCTCAGGGTGGTGAGCCTTCGGCCCGAGCTCAGGCCGAGGGCTTGTCGAACCACCCAAAACAAAAAAGCCTCCCGGACCAATCCGGAAGGCCGATAAGAAAACCTGCAGCCCGCAGGCGGCAGAATCCATTGAACTCCTACCTGCTGCCTGCCGGCGACTGCGCTTTTTTCCCGCCGCCGTCCGTCTCAGTCCAGATTACCTGGATCCAAGCGGTATGTAATGTTGCGTCCCCGGGCCCATGTTGTTGATTTCCTTGATCAAGTCAGCTAGATCCTTGCTGCTTGCAACGAAATCGATCTCCGATGTATTCACCACCAAAAGGGGGCTCTCGTCGTAATGGAAGAAGAACCGGTTGTACGCCTGAGCCACCTCTTCCAGGTATTCCGGGGTGATGCTTCGCTCGTAACTTTTATCTCTCTTTTTGATCCTTTTGTAAAGGACCTCAGGCCGGGCCTGCAGATAGACCACCAGGTCCGGCTTCGGCACGCGGGTATCGAGCAGCTGGTATATCTGCTGGTACAGATTCAGCTCTTCGCTGCTCAGCGTCAAAGTCGCGAAGATCCTGTCCTTGGCGAACAGGTAATCTGATACCGTACTCTGGATAAACAATTCCTGCTGGCTCAGCTCCCGCTGCTGCTGGTAGCGGCTCAAGAGAAAAAATAGCTGGTTCTGGAAGGCGTGGGTCTCCCGGTCTTCGTAGAACTTGGGTAGAAAAGGATTGTCTTCCACTTTTTCAAAGACGCATCGCGCCTGAAATTCAGCGGCCAGGATCTTGGCCAGGCTCGTCTTCCCCACCCCGATCGGCCCTTCCACCACGATGTACTTCTTCCTCGTCATCTGGCTGGCGAATGTACACAAACCCAAAAAAATTGTCCAGATAATTTACCCGAGATAGGAAGGTTTTAGCTGTATCCGGGCGCGAAGATCTGAGTCGCGTTACCCGGGCGCGCCGCACTGAAATCGCGCGATTTCTTTTTGCACGGATCTGGCCCTTTCCGAGATGATGTCTATATCCTCGCCGGCCTTTCCTTCGGCCAACCCGGCAAGGATGGACAAGGGATAGGATTGCGCGGGCCGGGATTCAGCCTGGATATCGATAAGCCCCCGCTCTCGAAGATCCCTGGCAAGATCCTCCATTAAACGCTCGGCGGCGGCCCGGTCGGTAAAGGCGAGGATCGTCACGATTCGATCCCTGCCGGAGCGGTTGGAGATCCCGACGTCGCCGAAGTGCCTATTCACGTATACCGCCAAGGATTGAATGATCTCTTGCGCCGTCGTGTGCCCCAGATTCGCGCTCACGCCATCCAGGTCGTCCACGGTGAACACGGCTACGGTGAGGTTCTCCCCCGGCTGCTTGGTGGTCACCGCCCTTTCGTAGACCTTGGTAAAGGTCTTCTTGGAGTAAAGACCCGTCAATTCATCCTGGAAGTGCTCCAGGCTTTTGACGAACTCATCAACCATGGGGTGCTGCAGCCTGTCGATTTCCTCATAGGAGCCCTGAAAAATGATCTGGCCGTCGTAGAGAACGAGAATGCGGTCGGAAATGAAGAAGACGTCGGGGATATCGTGGCTGATCATGATGGTGGTGAAACCGAATCTCTTCTGGTTGTGCACGATCATGCTGAAGATGGCGTTCTTCCGGATCGGGTCCTGGCCGGTCGTCGGTTCGTCGAAAAGAACGATTTTCGGGTCCGTGATCAGCGCGCGGGCCAGGGCAGCCCGCTTCTGCATTCCACCCGACAGCTCGGAGGGGTATTTGTGGGCCACCTCCGAAAGCTCCAGCTGATCAATTCGCTCCGTGACCTTGTCGTCGATCTCGCGCTTGCCCATACGGGTAGTTTGCTGGAGCGGCAGAGCGATATTCTCTAAGACCGTGAGCGAATCGAACAGGGCGTTGTTTTGAAAACAGTAACTGAACTGGCTTCTGAACTCGTCCGATTCTTTCCGGCTCATCCGATCCACGGGCTTGCCCTTGAACAGGATCTTTCCTTCAGTCGGCGAGAGCAGCCCCACCATGTGCTTGAGGAGCACGCTCTTACCGGTGCCGCTCTTGCCGATGATGGTCGTCGTGTGACCGTCACGGACCTCCAGATTGACCCGATCAAGAATCGTCCGCTCGCCGAAACGCTTGGTGACGTTTTTAAATTCGATTAACGGCTCGTCCACGTTTCTTCCTTCCTAACTTCGATGCCTGGTCTGCCCCTCCAGCTCCAAGAGCCTCTTCTGCGAGATCTTGGCCTTATAATGGAGCGATTTCATATCGCTGGCCAACGAGGTCAAAAGCGCGGGGAGCCATGCCGGGAAATCTTTGAGAAGTGCCTTCAAGTCCTCGTATTTCAAAACAAACGTTTTTACTTCCGTTCTTGCCGTCGCCGTCGCCGTTCGGGGCATGCCGAACAGAAAGGCGATCTCCCCAAGAATGTATGGCGGCTCGATTTCGTTCAGCATGAATTCCGTATCGCCCTCGCTCCTGGTTATTTCCACCAGGCCTTCAGTCAAGAAAAAGAGATCTCTATTCGTCTCGCCTCTGCGGATCACGACTTCTCCCGGCCGGTAGGTTCGGCTCTGGATGAGCGTGCCCAACTTAACCAACGCGCGCAATTCCATCTGTCTTGCGACCAGCTCGGTGGAGAGCGTGCGGCTGAAGCCGGAAGGCGGCTTCAACACGCCCTCGCCGCCTTTGGCCGTGAGATCCTCTTGAGCCGGGAATTCCGATCCGGAGGCAGCCGATCGAACCGGCTCTCCTGATTTGATGTAATAGCCGCACTCGCTGCAATATTTCGGCGCCCCGCTGAGCTCGGCTTTACACCCTGGACATCTCATAACAGTTCCCCCCAAAGCGATTCCTCAGGGCGCAAGGTTTCGGGCCGCGGCCCTCTCCCCCGCGCCCCTCGGCCTCGAAGTGGAAGCCGCCGCCTGGTCGAAGAGCCCGCGCATCCGATGACCAGCGGTGGGAATAACCACCTACCTATTGCGCGGGCTCGGAGAGCGGGTGGTGGCTTCCATCGTCAAGGATAATCCTAAACCTATCAGTCCCAATCGCGTGACAAGTTACCTTGTTTTACTGTGAAAATACAGGCCAAAGCCGTTGCGCGCCTTCCGCAGTATCTGGTAGCATCGCCGCCGTCAGTACGAGGGGAAGTGGATGGATGACAACGAAGGCCATGCGCGAAGCGCGGCCGGAAACGAGGAGCCGGGGCTAGTTGGCAGGTCTATGCCGTCTCCATTCGCTCCATTAGGCAGGGTGGTCATAAGTTGGGTCAACGATATGGGCGCGGCGACCATTTTTTTCGCCAAGGCCTCCTTGCAGATCTTCCGGCGCAACCAGGCGTCCCGCATCCTTGAACAGCTTTCGCATATCGGCGCCAAGACGGTGGGTATCGTGTCGCTGATAGGCCTTTTCACCGGCATGGTCATGGCCCTGCAGATTTATTATGCCTTGGCCAAATTCGGCGCGCAGGGGGTGTTGGGCTCGGCGGTGGCTCTAGGATTGATCCGGGAACTCGGTCCCGTCATGACGGCGATCATGATCATCGCAAGGGCGGGCTCTTCCATGACCGCGGAGATCGGCATCCTGCGTATTTCCGAGCAGATCGATGCCCTGTATACCATGCGCATCGATCCGCTCGGTTACCTTGTGAGCCCGAGGATCGCCGCCGCGATCGTCAGCTTTCCCCTCCTGACGGCGCTATTCGACGC
>MGSR01000117.1:4861-5812 GCA_001798565.1 Deltaproteobacteria bacterium RIFCSPLOWO2_12_FULL_60_16 | reverse complement strand
GGGAGAAGCCGCCAGGATCTGATTGACAAGGGACCGGTAAGGCAGTCGCTTCTTTTCGGCAGATGCCCTCGTGCGGATCAATTCACGAGGTTGCCGATCCAGAGTTCTTTCAGGAAAAGGGCTGGGGGCATGATCTCGGCGCCGTCGTCGGCCCTGCGCCGCATCTTCTCCCCGCAAATCACGATTTTTCTCTTCAGCCGCGCTTCTTCGTCCAAGGCGATAAGTCCCTTGTAGTCGCGCGGCGACACGCGACTTTTGGATTTTACCTCGATGCCGATCCTGTCTCCCACCATAAAGTCCACTTCAAACTGCGACCGGCTGCGCCAGTACGTAAGCTCATGGTCGAGCCTGTGGTAATCCAGAAAGCTTCTGAGTTCAAGGAATATAAGATGTTCCAACGCCCGGCCCTAGGCGTCGGAGCCTTCTTCGATCGAAGGTATTCGCTTCAACGTGGGGGCTGAGCGTTTGCCGCAGGTATTCCGGACGGGCGCTGAGCTCGCGGAAAGTGTCGGCTTCGAGAAGATCATAGAAGGCGGCATCCGGGAACGTCTGACGCACCAGAGTGCTCTTCCCGGTTTGGCGCGGGCCAAAGAGGAAAACGGACTTGTGCCTGGTGACCTCCCGGAGGTTGAGAACCCGTTTGTACATTTCGGCAATCATATTGCCGGATTACATGTAATTTGGCAAGTCCATTGCCGATTTACACACAAGAAGAAAAAGGGGACGCGGGTCTTTATGCAGCTTAAAAGAGGAGCCAGTCCAAACTGAGGGCGCCGCCGCCGAGGAAAAGCAGGGCGAGGAGAGAGGTAAGAAGGGAGAAGGGCCAGTCGGCGCTGCCGAGAAACTGCTTCTCGACAAAATTTCTGGCGGCGGCGACGAGCATGATGACCGCCAGCATAAAAGCGGCCAGCCGCGTGCCAAATCCCAGCCAGAGCATCAGCCCGCCGAAAA
>MGSR01000117.1:0-4852 GCA_001798565.1 Deltaproteobacteria bacterium RIFCSPLOWO2_12_FULL_60_16 | reverse complement strand
CGGCCAGCCGCGTGCCAAATCCCAGCCAGAGCATCAGCCCGCCGAAAAATTGCATGGCTCCGATGACGATCGCCATCTCGCGCGGGAAGGGGAGCCCCAACCGGCGCACGCTGTTTTGCAGCCCCTCGCGGTTGACCTTGGGGTCGCTTCCTATGCCGGCCATTTTAGGATAGCCGTGGGTGACGAAGATCAGTCCGATGCCCAGGCGGAGAATCAACAGTCCCCAGGCCGCCCCCGTTTCCCAGGCGCCGTTCATGAGCCCGCCGCCCCCGATCGCAGTTGCGCGGTTTTTTCCTTGTCGACCTCCAGCGTGACGGGATCGATGACGACCTTGTAGCTCTCTCTCGCCTTTTCCACGGAGAGCATCTCCTTCACCACATCCATCCGCACCAGCTCCGGGTCGCGCTCGGCGGGATTGCCGACCCCGGCGCCGCCGCCGCTGATCTTGAGAATGATATCGCCGGGCTTGAGCTGGTAGAGGCGGTGGCCTTTGATCCTCTCGGTTTTTCCGTCCCGCGTCAAGTAGGAGCGGGAATTGGGCGTCGGCTCGCCGCCGAGCGCGCCCGGCGCCCTGACCACCTCGCCGTCCGAGCTGCCGGTGGCGATGCCGGCCTCTCCGCCCACGTTCTCCACCTCCCAGTGAATGCCCGAGGCGCCGCGCCACTTTCCCGCGCCCGCGGTGTCCGTGGCCATCTCCCAGCGCCGCGTTCTCCAGGGAAAGCGCATCTCCACTTCCTCGACATTTCCCTTGTTGACCTCTCCGAGCGTGCCGATGGACGTGGCGCCCTCGTAGCCGTCGAATCCTTTGGCCGCGCCCGCGCCGCCGTCCATGTCGAAGGTGGTGACGACGTATTTCTCGTTGGTGCGCGGATCGTGGCCGAAGATGTAATGGCCGTAGCGCTTGCCCCAGCAGCCGATGGCGTGCTCGGGAACGGCGCTGGACATGGCGCTGACCACCGCCTCGATGATCTGGTGTCCCATGCTCACCGGCGAGGCGCCCACCGTGGCCGGATACTGGGCATTGAGCACGGAGCCGGGCGGGGCGTAGACCGTGATCGGCCTCAGGCTCCCCTCGTTGTGGTACTCGCCGAGCGCGGGGTCCAGGAACATGAAGAGCGCGGAGAGGGAGTTGCTGTAGGTCGAATTGAACACGCAATTGACGAACCCCTTGCGCTGCTTGTCGCTCTTCGAGAAGTCGACTTTGAGGGTGTCCCCTGTCACGGTGATCTCGCAACGCACCCAGACCGGCACGTCGAGCTCGGTGCCGTCATCGTCGGTGGCAGACTCTCCGTAGTAGGTGCCGTCGGGGATCTTTTCGATCGCGGCGCGCACCGCCTTTTCGGTGCGGTCCATCATCTCCTCCACGCAGGCGAGCACGGTTTCTTTTCCGTATTTGTTGATCAGCGCGACGATGCGCTGCTCGCAGACCCGGGTGGCGGCGATCTGGGCGTAGTTGTCGATGCGCGTGCCCTGGGGCCAGCGCACGTTGTTGAGGATCAATTCCATGACATCTGCGCGCTCTTTGTCCCCCTCCATCACCTTGATCCCGGGAATCGCCAGCCCTTCGGCGTGGATGTCGTAGGCGTTGGGGAAATAGCCGCCGGGATAGGAGCCGCCGGTATCCATCTGGTGCGCCCGGCAGAGAGTAAAAAAGAGCAGCTCGTCGCGGTAAAAAACCGGCCGGTAAAAACCCCAATCCGGCAGGTGGCAGCAGTAGCCGTGATAAGGGTCGTTGACCAGGATCACATCCCCGGGATTTAAATTCCCCTTGAACTTGTTGAGCACGTATTCGACCGAGAGCTTGCCGCCGAGGTACTGCACCGAAAGGCCGATGGGAATCGCCACGGTTCTGCCGGTGCCGTCCCAGATGCCGACCGAGACATCGTGGAGCTGGGCGATCAGGTAGTTCTGCGAGGTGCGGTCGATCACGTGGCGCATCTCCTTGCAGATGCTCTGAAAGGAGTGCCATACGGTGGAGAGGGTCATGGGATCGACGCGGCCGGCAGCCATTTTCTACCTCCGTGAAAGAATATAGTTTTTCACTTTGTCCACGGCGCAAACGTACGGCGCCGGTATGACCACCGTGGTCGCCGGCTCCTCGATGATCGCCGGGCCGGCGAGCCTGTGGCCGGAGGCGAGCTTCGCGCCGTCGTAGACCGGGGTCTCTTCGTAACCCTTCTTGAGGTCCCAGAGCGCCCGGCGCCTGCGCTTGACGGCTTGATCCGCCGCGCCCCTGGCCTCGGCGATCTCGGCGAGCTTCAACGGCTCCTGGCGCGCAGTCGCCTTCAAGCGCACATTGAGAAACTCGACTTCACGCTCGCGCATGTCGAAGGTAAACAGCGCCTGGTGGCGGCGGTGAAAGGCCTGCGTGATCTCATCGAGCTGCGTTTCGCCGATCTTCCCCGCGGGCACCTCGGTCACCTCCACTTCGTGGAACTGCCCGACATAGCGCATCTCCATCGAGCGCCTGAGCAAGGTGTTCCGCTCGGGGATGCCGATCTCGGCCAGGACACCGCGCGCCTCGGCCTCCATCTCTCCAAAGAGCCGGTTGACGCGCTCCAGATCGAGCAGGCGCCGGCGCGAGATCAGCGAGCGGGCGAAATCCTTTCCCACCTCCATGTTGAGCATGCCGAAGGCGCTGTAGGTGGCGGCGTAGCGCGGGACGATGACGGTGGGGATCTCCAGAAGGTTGGCCAGGTAAGCGCCGTGCACCGGCCCGGCGCCGCCGCCGACGACCAGGGCGAAATCGCGCACGTCGTAGCCGCGCTTGGTCGAGATCTCCGTCATCTTGTCCGCCATCAGGGAATTGACCGTGGTGAAGATCGTCATCGCGGCCGTGGGCAGGTCGAGCCCCAGGGGAGCCGCCACCGAGCGGATCGCCTTTTCCGCCAGGTCGGCCCTGAGGGCGATCTCGCCGCCGAGAAAGTAGTCCGCCGGCACATAGCCCAATATCAGATCCGCGTCCGTGACCGCGGGTTGAGCGCCTCCCTTGCCGTAGCAGGCGGGCCCGGGATCGGCGCCGGCGCTCTGTGGTCCCACGCGCAGCAGCCCGAGGGAGTCGATCCAGGCGAGGCTGCCCCCGCCGGCGCCGACGCTCGGGACATCGACCATCTTGGTGGCGACCCGCTCGTCGCCGACCCAATTGTAATCCGTGGTCGGGATCTCGCCGTCGCGGATCAGACAGAAATCCAGGCTGGTGCCCCCCATGTCCACCGAGAACAGATTGTCGCTGTCGATGCACCGGCCCAGCCGTATCGCCCCCGAGGGGGCGGCGGCAGGCCCCGAGCCGATGAGCGTGACCGCCCGGCGCGCCGATTCCTCCACGGACTGAACCAGCCCGCCGCCCTGGACCATATAGAGGGTTCCCTTAAAGCCGATCTCCTTCAGCCGCTCCTCCAGGGCGTTGAGATAATGGGCCGTGATCGGCCCCACGGCGCCGCTCACCACGGTGGTGCTGAAGCGCTCGTACTCCCGGTAGACCGGAAGCACCTCGTGGGAGGCGGTGATGTAGGCGCCGTTCATCTCCTGCCGGCAGATCTCCAGGGCGCGCCTTTCGTGGGACGGGTTGATGTAGCTGTGCAGAAAGCAGATCGCCACCGCCTCGACTTTTTCTTGCTTGAACTTCTCGATCGCCCGGTGCACGTCCTCTTCCTTGAGCGGCGTCAGCACCTCTCCGGTGTAGAGCGTGCGCTCCTCGACCGGCATGCGCAGGGTGCGGGGCACGAGCGGCTTGTAGGGCGGGACAAAAACGTTGAAGCGCGAGGTGCGGATGTTCTTATAGCCGCGCCGGATCTCGATCGTGTCCCGGAACCCCTTGGTGCACAGGAGCCCGACCTTGGCGATCTTGCCGGTCAGCAGGGCATTGGTGGAGAGCGTGGTGCCGTGGGCGATCAGCAGGTGCACGTTGGACATGAACTGGGGCAGGCTCATCCGGAAGAAGCGCGCCGCCTTGGTCAGGGCCTCGGTCAGCCCGCGGGTGGGATCGTCGGGCGTGGTCGGGGACTTGAACATGTGGATCTCGCCGTGGTCGTCCTGGACCAGGCAGTCCGTAAAAGTTCCCCCGACGTCGGTGCAGCACTTCATGATCTCTGCCCTCAAAAACCGTAGCTTTGCCAGTTCTTCCGGACTAAATCAAGATGTTCCTTTGGGGGCGCCGCGACCGCGGGAAAGGCATGCTTGCGGGTGGCATCGATTCCGAGCTTCGAGGAGACGCGCCGCGAAACATCTTCCTGCGGCACCTCCGGGGGCGCCTGGGAAGGGTCGAGCGACACGGCGGCCATGCCCGGCATCGTGAGCACATCCCTTTCGGGCTGGACGCGGAAGGAGATGGCCCAGAGCACCGAGTTGACGTCACGGATGTCGATGTCATCATCCACGACGACCGTAATCTTGCCGAACTGGGGCGCGTAACTCCAGGCCCCGCACATCGCGGTGCGCGGCTGTACCGGATGGGTTTTTTTCATCGAGATAACCAGAAAGGCGGCCGCGCCGCCGGCTTCGAGCAGATGCACGTCGCGCACGGGCAGGCCGAGATCCTCCGCCAGGTGTTTCTGGAGCGTGGCTTCTCTGCCCATCGAACGGATGCAGCTCGACTCGCTCGGCGGCATCTGGCTGATAAAGGCCTGAAAGATCGGCCGGCTGCGGTGGGTGACGCACTGCACGTCCACGATGTAGGACATCGCCTTGGGACCCATGTAGCCGGTGTATTCACCGAAAGGCCCTTCGCTCTCAAACTCGTTCGCCCGGATCACGCCCTCGATGACGATTTCAGCGGTCGCGGGCACTTCCAGGTCGACAGTGCGGCAGCGCACGACGTCGACCGGCTCTCCACTGAGGGCGCCGGCCACCGCCA
>MGSR01000116.1:1325-6072 GCA_001798565.1 Deltaproteobacteria bacterium RIFCSPLOWO2_12_FULL_60_16 | reverse complement strand
GGTCAACGGGGGCAGCGCCAGCGCCTCCGAGATTGTCGCCGGGGCGCTGCAGGATCATAAGCGCGCCGTGATTCTGGGCACGAAGACATTCGGCAAGGGATCGGTTCAGACCATCCTGCCTTTGGACGATAACTCCGCGCTGCGGCTCACCACCGCTCGATACTACACCCCCAAGGGCCGCTCCATCCAGGCCACGGGCATCGTCCCGGATATCGTTATGGAGAGTGTGCCGCTGCAGGAATCCAAGGCCGAGGAAAAGCGACGGTTGGGCGTGAGAGAGGAGAACCTTCCCGGCCATCTGCAGAACCAGAAGGAGCAAAAGGAAAAAGAGAAGCCGGCGCCGCCGGAGCGGGAAGAGGGCAGTGAGAACGACGCCCAGCTAAAACGCGCCTTGGAATTGTTGAAAGGCTGGGATGTGTTCAAACAGTTGGTCCAGAAGAAGGCCAGCTGACCTCGTTACTAGTTACTGGTTATTCGTTGACTCGTTAACCTGATCCGACCAGCGAGCGCACGATTGACGAATACACGAGTAACGATTAACCAACGTGCGTTTTCATTAGCCCTCCTTCCGGAGGGCTAATCGTTTTGTGCGGTCAGAACGGCAGAAATAGGTGGGTGACATGAAGGAAACAGGCCCGGCCGAACTGCCGCTGTTCTCCGCGGAGAGGGCCTTCCTGACCGTAAGCGAGCTCACCCAGATCATCAAGGGGACGCTCGAACGAGAGCTGGAGCCTTTCTGGGTGGTCGGCGAGATCTCCAATTTCCGGATACCACCTTCCGGCCATCTCTATTTCACGCTCAAAGACGATAAGAGCCAGATTTCGGCCGTCATGTTCCGGCGCCAGGGACATGGCCTCGGCTTTCAGCCTGAGAACGGCATGGAGGTTTTCTGTTTTGGCCGGGTCAGCGTCTACCCGGTGCGCGGCGACCTCCAGCTCTACGTCGAAAGCATGGAGCCGAAGGGGCGGGGGGCGCTCTATCTGGCATTTGAGCAGCTCAAGAAGAGGCTCGCCGAGGAAGGGCTGTTCGCCGTCGAGAGGAAGCGGCCCTTGCCGTTCCTGCCCGCCTCCATCGGCCTGGTGACTTCGCTGCAAGGGGCGGCGCTGCGGGATATGCTGCGTATTATCGGCGATCGTTTTCCGGACCGTCGCATCGTGATCCGTCCGGTCAAAGTTCAGGGCGACGGCGCGGCGGCGGAAATCGCCGGCGCCGTCACGGAGCTCGGCCGCTCGGGCGAGGTGGAGGTGATGATCGTCGGTCGCGGCGGCGGCTCCTTAGAGGATCTCTGGGCCTTCAATGAAGAGGTGGTGGCCCGGGCGATTTTTGCCGCCGGAGTTCCCGTCATCTCGGCGGTGGGGCACGAGATAGATTTTACCATCGCGGATTTTGTCGCCGATCACCGGGCGCCGACTCCCACGGCCGCCGCCGAAATGGTCGTTCCCCGAAAGGCCGATCTGATGGAACGCGTCGAGGAGATGCGCGGTCGCCTGCTGCGGGAAATTCACGGCAGGCTCGATCAGGAGCGGGAAGCTTGGGCCGGACTTGCGCGCAGGCTGGCGGATCCCCGCCGGCGCTTGCAGGAGAATCAGATGCGCCTCGACGAGCTTTCCCTGGCTCTCGGGCGTCGCTTCCAGGACCATTTGGGCCGGCTGAAGAATCGATTGACCCAGGGCGTCGGCCGGCTCTCCAGTTTGAGCCCCCTGGCGGTCCTGGAGCGGGGTTACAGCATCGCTCACAAGATGCCGGAGGGCCTGATCATAAAGGACTCGGCCCCTCTCAAGATCGGCGACCTTCTGCGCATCACTTTCGCGCGCGGAAAGTCTCTTTGCCGGGTGGAGGAGAAGGAATAGTCCCGGTATGGGCGCCGCCGGACTGGCTTTGTCGGTGGGTTTTTTTTTATCGGCCTCTGCGCTCGCCGGCGCAGCCGAATGGAGCGTCGTGGTCACGCCGGCCGGGGTTTCGCAAGGGGGGGTCGTCGGGATCCAGGTGGCCGGCGAGGAGATCCAGACGATGAAAGCGCGGCTCGGCCATCGGGAGATTCCCTTTTTTGCCGGCCAGGGCGTTTTCTCGGGGCTCATAGGCGTCGATCTGGAGGAGCGGCCGGGGGCCGCGGGGCTGGTTCTGCAGGGATGGAACAGAAGCGGCGAGAGGAAGGAGAGAAAAGTTACGCTTCACGTGAGGAAAAAAAAGTTTCCCCAGGAAAAGCTCTCCGTTCCCGCCAGTTTTGATCGCATCGACGAGGCGACGAAAAAGAGGATCGACAGGGAACAGGAGCAGCTGAACGGGCTCTGGACCGCTTCCAGCCTCGAGCGCTGGTGGGAAGGGGCCTTTCTCGCTCCGGTGTCCGGAGGCGTCACTTCGCCGTTCGGCCTGCGCAGGATCGTTAACGGGCTGCCGCGATCTCCTCACGGCGGAGTGGACCTGAAGGCCTCTATGGGCACCGAGGTTTTGGCCGCCAATCACGGGCGGGTGGCGCTGCGCGAGGATTTTTTTTTCAGCGGCAAGAGCATCGTCTTGGACCACGGGGGCGGCCTCTATACGATGTACTTTCATCTGGACGAGTTTCACGCGGATAAGGGCGCCCAGGTCCGCAAAGGCGATCTGATCGGCCGGGCCGGAATGACCGGCAGGGTAACGGGACCGCATCTCCATTGGGGCGCGCGGCTGAACGGGGCGAGGGTGGACCCGTTAGAGCTTATAGCAGCAGTCAAATAGCACTCAGCTCTCAGCTCAAACTGACGGCTGACCGCTGATGGCTGAAAGCGAGGGAGGCCATGGCGAAAAAAGATGCCGCGAGCAAGAAATTTGAGACGGCACTCGAGGAGCTGGAGAAGGTGGTGGAGCGGCTCGAATCCGGCGAGCTTTCTCTGGAAGATTCGCTGGCCGCTTTCGAGGAGGGAGTCCGGTTGGTCAAGTACTGCAATCAGAAACTGACCGAGGTCGAGAAAAAGATCGAATTGCTCGTCAAAGACAAAGAGGGAAAGCTCCAGCTCAGAGCCCTTGCCGATGTCGCAGAGGAAGACGGCGAGGAGGACTCCTAGGCCGTGGCCGCCTTCGATATCCAAATCTATCTTAAAGAGCGGAAGTCTCTGGTCGATCGCGCCCTCGACCGTTACCTCAAGGGCTCAAAAAAACACCCGCAGGCGCTTCACCGGGCGATGCATTACGGTGTTTTCCCCGGGGGAAAAAGACTCCGCCCTATCCTGATGCTGGCCGCGGGCGAGCTTTTCGGAGCAAGGCACGGATTGCTGCTTCCCTTCGCGTGCGCTCTCGAGCTCATCCATGCCTACTCCATCATCCACGACGATCTTCCGGCGCTCGACAACGACGACCTGAGAAGGGGCGTCCCCGCCAGCCACAAGATGTTCGGGGAAGGAATAGCCCTGCTGGCGGGAGACGCGCTCCTGACCGAGGCGTTTGATCTGATGTCCAGTCCCCAGGTGGCGCGGAGTTTGAAGCCGAAGACGGCGCTGGAGGTAATGCACGAAATCGCCCATGCCGCCGGCGGCGGCGGTATGGTCGGAGGGCAGGCCGTGGACCTGGAGGCCGAGGGGCGGGAGGCGGATATCGCGACGATCGAGTATATCCATGTGCGCAAAACCGGAGCTTTGATTCACGTGGCGGCCCGGGTCGGCGCCAAAATCGGCGGGGCCGACGCGAAGGCATTGCGCAGAATCAGCCGCTACGGCGACTTCCTCGGCCTGGCTTTTCAGATCGCCGATGACATCCTGGATGCCGCAGGACAGGACGGCGGCAAAGCCACCTATCCCTCCGTTGTCGGCCTGGCTGCGTCGAGGGCTCGGGTGCAAGAGCTTTTGCGGCAGTGCTTGAAGGAAATCGAGCTTTTTGGTAAAAATGCAGACCCGCTCAGAGGAATCGCCCGCTGCATTGGGGAACGAGTGTTATAATAGCCT
This sequence comes from Deltaproteobacteria bacterium RIFCSPLOWO2_12_FULL_60_16, assembly GCA_001798565.1. Lineage (GTDB taxonomy): Bacteria > Desulfobacterota > Binatia > UBA9968 > UBA9968 > UBA9968. The sequence continues at coordinate 2,158 of MGSR01000116.1, read as the reverse complement.
ACAGCGGTCAGCACTCAGCCGTCAGCAAGAGCTGAAAGCTGATGGCTGATAGCTAGAGACCAGGATATGGCAAGACTCCTCGACGCCATCAGTGATCCCGCAGATCTTCGGAAATTGAGTATCCTGCAGCTTCCCGTTCTGGCCAGAGAGGTGCGCGAGGAGGTTCTCTCGGTCGTGTCCGAGGTGGGCGGCCATCTGGCCTCGACCCTGGGCGCCGTGGAGCTCACCCTGGCCCTCCACTACGTATTCTACAGCCCAAAGGACCGGATCGTCTGGGATACCGGGCATCAAGCTTACGCGCATAAGCTTATCTGCGGCCGGCGCGACCGGCTCCCGACCATCCGCCAGCTCGGCGGGCTGAGCGGTTTTTTGAGCCGGGAAGAGAGTGAATACGACGTGTTTGGAGCCGGCCACGCGGGCACTTCCGTTTCCGCCGCCCTCGGCATGGTGGCGGCCAAGGCGCTCGAGGGGTCGGACCACAAGGTGGTTGCCGTGATCAGCGATGGCTGCCTGAGCGCCGGTCTTACCTTCGAGGGGCTGAACCAGGCCGGTCACCTGGATAAAGACCTGATCGTGGTCCTCAACGACAACGAGCATTTTATCGATTCCCGGGTCGGGGCGGTCTCTTCCTTCCTGAGCCGGCAGCTGACCACCGGGCTCGCGGTGAAGCTGCAAAGGGGACTCAAGGATTTCCTCAGGGCGTTGCCAAGGGTCGGCGAGGGGCTCTACCGTCTGGGGCGCAGGGTGAAAGAGTCCTTCATCGGTTTCGTGACTCCTGGGCTGCTCTTCGAGGGTTTGGGTTTCCAGTACATAGGTCCGGTGGACGGGCATAA
>MGSR01000116.1:1217-1308 GCA_001798565.1 Deltaproteobacteria bacterium RIFCSPLOWO2_12_FULL_60_16 | reverse complement strand
GGGCGCTGCGCAACGCGAAGAATATCGGGCAGCCGACGCTGGTGCACATCATGACCCGGAAAGGAAAGGGATACGAGTGGGCGGAGAAAGA
>MGSR01000116.1:0-1062 GCA_001798565.1 Deltaproteobacteria bacterium RIFCSPLOWO2_12_FULL_60_16 | reverse complement strand
TGGGCAGCGGCACCGGCATCGACAAGCTGTCACGCGAGATCCCGGGCCGCTCGTACGACGTCGGCATCGCCGAGCAGCACGCCGTGACCTTCGCCGCCGGCATGGCGACCGAGGGGTGGATACCGGTGGTGGCGATCTATTCCACCTTCCTGCAGCGGGCCTACGACCAGATCCTGCATGATGTCTGTATCCAGAATCTCCACGTGGTCTTCGCGCTCGACCGCGGCGGGCTGGTCGGCGCTGATGGTCCGACCCATCATGGAGTGTTCGATTTTGCCTACCTGCGCTCGATCCCCAACATGGTAGTGATGGCGCCGAAAGATGAAAACGAGCTCCAGCACATGCTCAAGACCGCGATCGAGCACAACGGGCCGATCGCCTTCCGTTATCCCCGGGGGGAGGGTTGTGGAGTGAAGATGGAGAGCGAGCTACGGTCCCTGGAGATCGGCAAGGGGGAGCTGCTGCGCCAGGGCAGGGACATCGTGCTGGTCGGCATCGGCAACAAGGTCCTTCCCGCCCTCAGGGCGGCTCAGGATCTTTCCCAACTGGGGATCGACGCGGCGGTCGTGAACGCGCGCTTCGTCAAGCCGCTCGACCGCGACCTGCTGAGAGATCTCATCGCCCGGGTTCCCAGTATCATTACGGTGGAGGACCATGTGTTGGAGGGCGGGTTCGGCGGCGCTGTCGTGGAATTTCTGGCGGAAGAGGGGCTCACCGATGTCAGGGTAAGGCGTATGGGCGTCCCGGACCGCTTTATTCCCCACGGCACGCAGGAGGAGCTGAAAAAGCTCTGCGGCATCGACAAGGATGCCATAACCCAGGCGGCCATGCAGATGGTGCGGGGAGAGAAGAAGAGAAAAAAGGAGGGATGGGAAAGAGGGAGCGCCTAGACAGGTTGCTGGTCGAGCGCGGACTGGTGGCCAGCCGCGAAGAGGGACGGAGCCGTATTCTGGCCGGCGAGGTGCTGGTCGATGATCGGCCCGCCGCGAAGGCCGGAAGCCTGGTGAAGCCGACCGCCCTGATCCGGTTCAGAGGCAAATCCCTCCCCTACGTCAGCCGCGG
>MGSR01000115.1:1852-6660 GCA_001798565.1 Deltaproteobacteria bacterium RIFCSPLOWO2_12_FULL_60_16 | reverse complement strand
TACCCTCTTTCCTGTGGATGGGAGTGCCATACTAGCGCGCCACACATCCTAGCAAATTCCGCCGGGTGGGCAAACCCTGGCGCACGGCGCCACGGAGTGGGCCACAACTTACTTGAACAGATCTTTGTTCTGCGAGCTCAAGCCGAGCAGGTCGAAGCTGAATTTGAAGCTGGTCTTTTCCGGGTTGGTCCTGCGGTTGACGCTGAAGCTTAAGGTCCAGCATTCGCACTGCGAGAGTATCTTGATGCCGCCCCGGTTGCTGGTAAAGCGGCCGTCGCGCGCGTTGTAGCTGGTATCGTAGGTCAGAAGCAGATGGTCCGTGAGGTGAAAAAGCGTGCGCACGCCCAGCTCCCCGAGGACATCACGGTGGAGCAGCCTCTCGTCCGTGAGCGTGGTGAGGTTGGCGTTGTCCGCGAGCTCGGCCAGAGAATCCCGGCGGATGAAACGGTAGCTGATATCCAGATGGTTGGGGCGCATGAAGTCGCGATCCAAGACCCGGCGCGTAAGGGGGCGGGGGTCCAGAATCGAGAAGAGAACCCCGGCCTGGCTCACCTGCCACGGGCCGGGATTGAGCCCGGTATCGAAGCCGAGGGCCAGATAGTCCCGCGGCACGATCCGAAAGCCCATATCCAAGTCGGAGAGGCTATCGCCCCCTTTTCTTTCCTTATCAATGTCGTAGCTTAACGCCAGCCTGAGACTCCCCATCTCCCTGATCTCCCCGACTGCGGCAGAGTTTGCCAGCTCGACGTCCCGCTCCTGCGAGAGTCCCGCCGGCCCCTGGGCAAACTTGCCCCAGAACCGATTGGTGAGAGAAAAGGTCGCGACATTCCTGCGATTGATCCGGTCGGCGCCGTCAAAGATGGGTATGTCGCGATCCCTTACCCGGGGCACAAACAGGTAGCTGATCTCGGGCTCGATCGCGTGCTTCACCTTCGCCAGGGCGGAACCGCCCAGGTCATAAACCCGGCCCAGCGACGTCCCGATCTTGCCCCGCATCTCGACCAGCTCGCGCGAATGGTTCCGATCAAAAACGCTCTCGTTTTGATACAGGTGGTACGCGGTCTCGCGCAGGGCGACATCAAAAGAGCCGAGCAGATAAGGATAAAGCTGAAAAGGCACAAAGAGCTCCGGCCTGAGATCCAACCGCAGACCATCCGCCCCTTCCCTGCGCAGGTAATTCACCCCTTCGGCGCGCCAGCGCAGCTCCAATGGACTCTGCCCCAAGACGCGGCGTCCTCTGAAGAGCAGCTGCGGCGTCTTTTGCAGCGTGGTTTTGTCCGGCTGAATGAAATCCTGATGAAAGGCCCAATCGCCCCGGAACGACATATCGCTCCAGTCACGGAGAAAACCGAAGTGCGAGCTGGTATACCGGCTGCTCCTCAGCTCCCTTTCACGAGGCGAATCCACGACGAAGCTATCGATCTCCCGCAGAAAGAGATCGTCGCTGAAGGCGGCGATATCGCTGTAGCTCTTCCAGCCCGTGGGACTGGCGTGGCGATGTTCGGCCAACACGCTCCAGCGGTTCTGAGGGATGTGCTGATCCGCGATCGTACGGTCGCCGACAGCGGAGCTCTCGTCTTTGCGCAACCCCTCGTTGAAGTAGGAGACGCCGATCTCGGCCCGGGCATTCCGGCTCATGATCGTGCGCAGCTCGCCAAAGAGCCCGGCGCGCGCGCGGCTCTCGATGTCGACTCCGAAGGTGGCGTCCGTGCTCTTCGAGATGGCCCAGAAAAAGGGCTGCTCGAACTTGAAGCCCTCCCGGGTGGAAGAGCCGAACTTGGGAAAGAGAAATCCGGTCTGCCTCTCGGTCCTCAGAGGGAAATAGGCGTAAGGCAGGTATAAAACCGGCACGTCCATGAGATAGAAGATCCCGCCCCGGAGGACCGCTTCGCCGTCGCGCTGCAGATCGATCTTCTCGGCGGAGATCCTCCAGGTCGGCGGGCCGGACTCGCAGAGACAGGTGGTAAAGAAACCCTCGTCGATGTGATAGGTCTGGCCCGAGAGTTTCTGTATGCGCCTGCCGCTCATGCTGAGATGGCCGGCCTCGACAAAGATATCTCCCTGCTCGATCGTGGCGGTCTCCTGCTCGAGGTTGAACTCGACCGCCTCGGCCTTGAGTTTCCACGCCGGATCATCGACCGAGACCTTCCCCCTGGCCTGCCCTTGCTGCGTCTGCCGATCGAGCCGGATCTGATCGGCCTTGAGAGTCATCTCGCGCCGCTTGATCTCCACATTGCCGCTCGCCTCGATCCTGGCGCCCTTCTCCTCGACTTTGAGCGAGTCGGCGGTGACCTGAATCTCCGAGCCGACCTTTTGCGCCGGCTCCGGCACGGCCTGGGCGTGCAGCGGCACCGCCTGTAAAAGCGCGAAGCTCCAGATCAGGGACGATAAGCTGTAGGGTCTTCGGAGCAACATATTGTAAACAGCCCGTGCTACGGCCTGGCTCCCAGGGAATGGCCTGGCGCCGATTGCGCCGGCGCCCTGCCGGCCAGCAGGGGACGAACCTCACCCAAAAGGTAGAGCGAGCCGGCGACCAAAACGACGTCTTCCGGGCCGGCCCGCTCCAAGAGAAAGCGGAGGGCCTGCGCCGGATCCTCGACGACGCTCACAGGGAGCCGGCCCTTTACCGCCGCGCTCATTTTCCCGGGGTCGGCGCTGCGCTGCATCGGCACGCGGGTCAAAACCGCCTCGCTCACCACTTGGGACAGCTCTGCCAGCATATGGGGCCAATCCTTGTCTTCCATCGCGGCGAACAGGAGCTTGACGTTCCGTTCTCCGCGCAAACAGCGCATCTCCTCGACCAGCGCGCCGATCCCCTCGTTGTTGTGCGCCCCGTCCAGGATCACCATGGGATGCTCCCAGGCGACTTCCAGGCGGCCCGGCCAAAAAACGGTTTCCAGCCCCTCGCGCACGGCCGCCTCGCTCACCGGGAACGCCGCGCGCGCGACCTCCAGCGCGGCCAGGGCCAGAGCGCTGTTGCGCCTCTGATGATCCCCGCGCAGCCCCAGCTTGAGCCCCGCGAGAGTCCAATTGAGCCCCCGATAGTCGAAAAGACCACCGCCCTTGAGCGCGACGGCGAAATCGCATCCCAAAAAATAATTCGCCGCACCCGCATGCGCGGCCATCCCCCGGAGCAGCTCCTGGACTTCGGAAGCCAAAGGGCCGCAGACCACCGGCACGCCCTTCTTGATGATGCCGCCCTTTTCGCGGGCAATGGAGAGCAGGTCTCTTCCCAGATAGGCCTCGTGGTCCCTGGCAATGGTCGTGATCATCGATACCGCCGGCACAACGAGATTGGTCGCGTCGAGCCTGCCTCCGAGCCCCACCTCTACCACGGCCACATCCGCGTTCAGCCGGGCAAAATAGATAAAGCCCATGACGGTCACAAACTCGAAGAAGGTGAGCGGGATCCGGGCCTCGGCCGCGCGGCTCTTGATCTCCCCGGCCAGCTCCACCACTTCGGCAGGCGAGATCTCCTCGTCCCCTACCCGAATGCGCTCGGTAAAGGAAACCACATGGGGAGAAGTGTAAAGGGCGGCGCGATAGCCCGCGAGCGAGAGAATGCGGTGCAGCATCGCCGCGGTGGAGCCCTTGCCGTTCGTGCCCGCGATATGGAAGGCGGGATAACGCCGCTCAGGATGGCCGAACAGAGAGAGAGCCCGCTCTACCCGATCGAGCCTGAGGTCGATCTCGCCCCCGCGCAGATTGAAAATATAATTCAGAGTTTCAGAGTAAGACGCCATGACTTTACTGGAACTGAATCCACTTTGAACGATTTGAACGTTTTAAACCGTTCAAGCCGTTAGTCCTCATAGCTCAGTCCTTTTTTGTTACCGAGTTCATCGCCCGCTTGAGCCGGGCGACAAACCGGCCGGCCTGCGCCACCTTCTCCCGCCTGGCGCGGGCTCTCTCCATCGTCCCGATCAAGGCGCTGCCCACGACCGCGGCATCGGCGAAAGAGGCGATCCAGGCGGCCTGCCTGGGCGTTGAGATGCCAAATCCCACGCCTACAGGAAGCGACGTCTCACGCCGGACCCGCGCCACCCGGGCGCGCAGATGATTTTCCAAGCTCCGGCGCGCCCCGGTCACGCCTGTCACCGAGACGTAGTAAATAAAGCCCCGTCCCCGCCGCGCCACCAGCCTGATGCGCCCGATATCGCTCGTCGGCGCCAACAGAAATATCGTATCCAAGCCGCGCGCGTCTGTCCATCGCTTGAGCTCCCCGCTCTCCTCCGGAGGAAGATCCACGCACAGGACGCCGTCGACGCCCGCCGCTTCGGCCTCTGCGGTGAAACGCTTGAGTCCGTAACGGAGAAAAGGGTTGTAGTAGCCGAAAAGGATCAGCGGCATCTCCGAGTGGCGGCGAAACTTGCGCACCATCTCCAAGATTCGCGGCAGCGACGCCCCCTTCTCCAGGGCGCGCTCCGAGGCGCGCTGGATGGTGGGCCCGTCCGCCATAGGGTCCGAGAAGGGAACCCCCAGCTCGATCAAATCCGCTCCGCCCCGCTCCAAAGCGCGCAGGATCTCCAGCGTCGTGGCGAGATCCGGATCCCCGGCGGTGACGAATGGGATCAGGGCCGTCTTTCGCTGTTTTTTCAGCGCGGCGAATTTTTTGTCGATACGATTCACAACGGATTCCGTCCCAATGGAAACTGCAAAGTTCAAAATAAAAAATTTAAATTTTGCCTTTTGCAATTTTCATTTTGCAATGCATTGTTAAAGTTTTACTCCCAGATACTCCCCCACCGTGCTCATGTCCTTATCTCCCCGCCCGGACAGGTTGATGACTATCGTCTGGCTCTTTTTCA
>MGSR01000115.1:0-1841 GCA_001798565.1 Deltaproteobacteria bacterium RIFCSPLOWO2_12_FULL_60_16 | reverse complement strand
GTTGATGACTATCGTCTGGCTCTTTTTCAAGCGCGGCGCCAGACGAATCACCGCCGCCACGGCATGGGCGCTTTCCAATGCCGGGATAATTCCTTCGATCTCCGCCAGCACCTGCAAGGCGTCCGCCGCCTCCCTATCGGTGGCGGAGACAAAGCGGACCCGGCCCCGGTCGCGCAGATAGCTCAGTTCCGGCCCCACGCCCGGATAATCCAGCCCCGCGGCAATGGAGTGGGCATGGCGGACCTGGCCCAGCCTGTCCTGCAGGAGATAGCTCTTGCTGCCATGGAGCACGCCCACCTCGCCGCCTGAGATGGAGGCTGCGTGACGGCCGCTCTTCAGCCCCAGGCCCGCCGCCTCCACGCCCACCATCTTGACCGTTTTGTATCTCAGAAAAGGATAAAAAAGGCCCATGGAGTTGCTGCCTCCGCCGACGCAGGCGACCAGATAATCCGGCAGCCGCCTGTCCCGCGCCCAGAGCTGCTTTTTCACTTCCCGGCCGATGACGGACTGGAAATCTCGCACCATCATGGGATAGGGATGGGGACCGGCTACCGAGCCGATCAGGTAGTAGGTCGTGCGGACGTAAGTTACCCAATCCCTCAAGGCTTCGTTCATGGCGTCTTTGAGCGTCTGGCTGCCCGATTCGACCACCCTGACCTTCGCCCCCAGAAGCTTCATGCGAAAGACGTTGAGCGCCTGCCGCTCCACATCTGCTTTGCCCATGAAGATCTCGCACTCGAGCCCGAAGCGCGCGGCCACGGTGGCGGTGGCCACGCCGTGCTGGCCTGCGCCGGTCTCGGCGATGATCCTGTGTTTGCCCATTCTCAAAGCGAGGAGGACTTGCCCCAGCGTGTTGTTGATCTTGTGGGCGCCGGTATGGCAGAGATCCTCGCGCTTGAGATAGATCCTGGCGCCGCCCAGCCTGCGCGTGAGCCGCTCGGCGAAATAGAGCGGCGTCTCCCTGCCGGCATAGTCGCGCAGATAACGGTGAAACTCGGCCCGGAAGGAGGGATCGCGCCGAACCTCTGCGTAGGCCTTTTCCAGCTCGATCAAGGCCGGCATCAGCGTCTCGGAGACGTACCGCCCGCCATAGATGCCGAAGTGGCCCCGTTTGTCAGGCACTCTTGGCAGCGACAATAAACGCCTTGAGTTTTTCATGATCCTTGATTCCCGGGCGCGCCTCCACCCCGGTGCAGACATCCACGCCGTATGGGCGGACGCGCCGTATCCCCTCCACAACGTTCTCCTGATCCAAGCCCCCCGCCAGCAGCAGCCGATCGGCCGGCAGTCCCTCGAGCCAACTCCACGGAAAAGACGCGCCGGAGCCGCCATACCCCGGAGCCCAGGAGTCCACGAGGTAGAAGTCCGCGGGAAAATCGTTGACGGCGCCCACAGACTCGCGCCCCTGCACGCGAAAGGCCTTGATCACTTTCCACTGCCACCCGCGACAATATTCCGGCTGCTCCTCGCCGTGAAACTGAAGCCCCCAAAAGGCCTGCCGGCCGTCGGGAAAGGCGCCGCAGCGAAGAACATCCCGCACCTTTTCCCTCGGCTCGTTGACGAAGAGGGTGACGTTGGCTACCGAGGCGGGCAGCGCCGCGAGGATCTCGCGCGCCCTTTCGGGAGCGATGTAGCGCGGGCTCGGCGGATAGAAGTTAAACCCCAACAGATCGGCGCCGAGATCCACCGCCTTCAGCGCGTCCGTCAAATTCGTGATCCCGCAAACCTTGACCTTCACCATTTTCGTAAATAGCGGATTGCGAATAGCGAATATCGGATTTCAAATCTATTTACCCATTCGCCATTCGCATTCACTTTTCGCTATTCGCCATTTGCTATTC
>MGSR01000114.1 GCA_001798565.1 Deltaproteobacteria bacterium RIFCSPLOWO2_12_FULL_60_16 | reverse complement strand
TCAGGGAGGCAACGCGGAAGCGATGAAGGGCTCCACGCTGCGCCTGGAGGCCCTGAGCAGCAAGGAGATCGTCAAAGCAAGGATGCTTCTCGACGAAGGGCGAGAAGTGCCTCTTAAGATCAGCGGCCGCAAGATCCAGGGGAGCCTCGTTCTTTTGCAGCAGCACAAGTATCAAATCCAGGTTGAGGACGCCCTGGGCTTCCGCAACGACCCGGTCTCTTACGAGATCCGGGTGCGGCCGGACGGTTTCCCGGTCATCGAGCTCCTCAGGCCGACGGAGGACATGGAGGTCAGCGGCGATGAGACTCTTGTCGTGGAATACAGCGGCAGGGACGACTTCGGCATCCACGAGCTTTATCTCGTCATGAGGACCGGCGATCGGCACGACAGGCTGCCCATGCTCAAGGGCGAAAACAAAAAGTTGATCTTGAGGGAACGGTTCCACTGGGAGCTTGCCAAGATCGGGCTGCGCGAGGGGGAGGAGGCGGTCTATCACCTCGAGGCTCTCGATAACGACACCATCTCCGGACCCAAGCTCGGCACCTCCCGGGCGCTCAGACTCCGGATGAAGAATCTCAAAGGCGAGCACAAGAAAGTCGCCGAGATGATTCACGACCTCTCCAACCGGATGGTCGATCTGTTGGCCGACCACCTGGAGAGCCCGCGCGCGGGCGAGAAGGAAGTCTCCAAGCCGCGCGGGCCGACGGACAAGGGGCTGGAGCACAACCTCCGCGACATGAGAAAGCGCGTCGAGGAGGTGATGGAGCGGAGCGAAAAGGACCGCCTGTCGGACTTCGCCACCTGGTCGGATCTGGAAGCCCTGAAGCGCAACCTGCAGTTTACCGAGGAAACGCTGCTGCGCCGGCAAGCCGAAAGCGCCTCCTCCGAACAAAGGGAGAAGCTGCACGATGAGATATCCTCGGAGATGGAAAGGATGTCTCTGCTCGCGGAAGAGATCAGCAAGCGGCTCAAGGCCCAGGAGATGGCGGCCGCGGCGCAGGATCTGATGAAGAGCCAGGAGCGCCTGCTGGAGTCTCTGGAAAAGCTCCGGAGCGGCGACAAGAATCTCGACGCCATTATGAAGGAGATCTCGCAGCTGGCCGGCCTCCTGGGCTCGTTGCAGCAAAATCTTTCCCAGTTCGCCTCCCGCCTGCCGGATGAGTTCGTGAACAATGACGCCGTGCGCGGCCTGAGCTTCAACGAGATGTTCTCCGGGCTGGAGGAGATTCGAAAAAAACTCATGCAGGGAGATATCGAAGGGGCCATGCAGCTGGCGCGGGAGCTGTTCAATCAGATGGCGTCCATGCTCGCCGCCCTGCAAGGCGCCCAGCAGTCGGCCATGTCCTCCACGATGGGGAGGATGCAGGGCGAGATGATGCGCTCCAACAGCGAGCTCCAGCAGATCCTGCGCGAGCAGCAAGAGATCCTGGTGGATACCGAGAGGATCCAGCAGCGAGGCCTGGGAGAAAGAGAAGGGATCCTCAAGGAAAGGCTCGATCGCTTCCTGGGCAAGGCCCAAGAGGAGCTGTCCCGCCTGGCCGAGCTCTTCCCGGATGACGAGAGGGAAAGCGGCCCGGGGCCGTCCCGGGATCAGCTCGATGAGGCGACGGTCAATCATCTGGTCAAGAACATGATCTCCAGGCTGCTCAAAAAAGATTTTCCCGCCTTTGCCGAGGTCATGGAGCTGGCGCGGAAAGAGCTGGGCAAGCGGCGCGCGCCGGAGCAGGAGTCCAAGGGAAGAGGCGCCGAGGACAGCCTGCAGGGGCTCAAGCGGGAGCTGGAGGCCCTGCTGGAGGAGCCGGTTGCGGGCCTCAAAGACGACGAGAAGAAGGGACTGCGCGATCTCTCGCAGCGGGAGCGCGGCGTCAAGGAGCGGACCCAAGAGCTGCACGAGAAGCTCGACTCCCTCTTCCAGCTCTTCCCCTCGCTCGATCCCCAGATCATCAAAAATATCCAGGAGGCGGGGGGCGCCATGGAGAAGGCGCAGGGGCGTCTGGGAGACCTCGACGCCAAGGGCGCCGTGCCGCCGGAGCGCGAGGCCCTGGATCGCCTCTCCCAGTCCCAGCAGCAAATGCAAAACTCGATGCAGCAGCTCGCCCAGCGGGGCCAGCTCGGCAACATGCCGGTCTCGCGCCTCTTCCGTATGGGCCGGTTCCTCCCTTCGGGCGAGCTGGTTCCCCTTCCCGGAATGCCGCAGTTCCCCCAGTTCGATGTCGAAGGGGGAATGACCGGTCTCGATTTCGAGCGCTTTCGCCTTCCCGGCAAGGAGGACTACAAGGCGCCGCGCAGTTTTCGCGAAGAGATCCTGGAGTCCCTCAAGCAAGGAGTCCCGCCCCAGCTCCGGGAGCAGATTGAGAGCTACTTCAAGAATCTGTCGGAATAAGTATCACCTGATGCACGGAAGAATTTTCGCTTTAACCGTCGTAACTCTCTTAACCCTCAATCCCTTTAACGCTTTAACCCTGGCCGCGGCGGAGCCCGAGCCCTGGTTGAAGACGGTCGAAGAACATTTGGAGGCCTGGCGGCTGCCCCAGGCCGAGGAGATCGCCTCCCGACTTCTCAGCCAGAACCCGAAATCCGCCTTGGCCCTGGATGCCAACGGGCGGGTCAGGTTCTATCAGGGTCGCTATGAAGAGGGCCTCCGCTTCCTGGAGCAGGCATTGGCCGTCGAATCGTCCAATGAGCGGCGCCAGGCGCTGCGCGTCCTGGCCCAGCAGACCCATGATACGGTCAGGAAACTCAAGCGCTTCGAGAGCGCCCATTTTGTCCTCTACCTGGACGATGACAGGGACGGCATCCTGGCGCCGCATGTGCTGGACACTCTGGAAAAAAGCTACCAGGTGATCGGCAGCGCGCTCGGCTACTTTCCGCAGACCAAGGTGCGGGTGGAGATCGCGCCGGACGCGGCTTCGTTCAACGCCATCTCGACCCTGTCGCGCAGAGACATCGAAGAGACCGGCGCGGTAGGAATCTGCAAATTCAACAAGATCATGACCATCTCTCCGCGCGCCCTCATGCACGGCTATCGCTGGCTCGACTCCCTCAGCCATGAATACCTCCACTATGTCATCGTCGGCATGAGCGCTAATAAGGCGCCGATCTGGCTGCACGAAGGGATGGCGCGCTTCTATGAGACCCGCTGGCGCAGGCCGGAGCCGACTAAGGGATACGAGGATTACCTCACCCCTTCGAACCAGAGTCTCCTCGCCCGGGCGCTGGAAAAAAACCGGTTCGTCGGCTTTAAAAAGATGGAGCCTTCGCTGATCTACCTCGAGAGCCCGGAACAGGTCCAGCTGGCCTATGCCGAGGCCGCTTCCGCGGTCGATTTCATGGTGCAGCGCAAAGGCCATGCCGGCGTCCGCGAGCTTCTAGCCGGGCTGGAAAAGAGTCCCGCGTCGGAGGCGATCGAAAAGGTGCTGGGGAGTCCTTATGCCGCCTTCGAGACGGAATGGAAGAATTTTCTCAAGGCCAAAGGGCTGAAGGAGATCGAGGGAAGCCGCGTGCGCAGGCTCAAGGTCAAAGGGGAGCAAAAGGAGGACGAGGAGGCGGTAGAGCTGAAAGAAATCCAGTCCGTCGTGGCGCGCAACCGCACCCACCTGGCGGACCAGCTAATGGAGCGGGGCCGGAGCGCCGCCGCCGTTCAGGAGTACCGGCGCGCCTTGCAGGCGAGTCCCCATTCCCCTATTATTCTTAACAAGCTTGCGCGGACCCTGACCCAGGCCGGCCGGCACCAAGAGGCGCTGCCCCATCTGAAAAAGGCCCAGGAGCTGGATCCCGACTCGGTCAACACCTATATCCAGCTGGGGCGCCTTTACCACGCGGCCAAGAATTTCGCCGCAGCCCGAGCTGCCCTGGAGGAGGCGATCCAGATCAATCCCTTTGATCCCACGATCTACCGCCTGCTCGCGGAAAGCTACGCGGCGCTGGGCCAACAGGAGCAGGCCAGAGGATCCAAGGCGACCCTGGATCGACTCATGACGGCACGGTAAAGAGGCTGAGAGGTAAAACGAATGGAGCCCATCCAACAAATCAGAGACCAGGAGATCGCAGCCATCGAAGAGTTCGCGGCTAAAAGGGACTCCATGCTGGCGGAAATCCGCAAGGTGATCGTCGGGCAGGAGAAGGCGGTGGAGGAAGTCCTGATCGGCCTTTTTTCCAAAGGTCACTGCCTGCTCGTCGGCGTCCCGGGCCTGGCCAAGACGCTGCTGATCAGCACGCTGGCGGAGATCCTGCACCTGGAGTTCAACCGGATTCAGTTCACCCCGGACCTCATGCCCTCGGACATCACCGGCACCGATATCCTGCAGGAAGACGCCTCCACCGGAAGAAGAAAATTTCAATTTATGAAAGGGCCCGTCTTCACCAACATCCTGCTCGCCGACGAGATCAACCGCACCCCGCCGAAGACCCAGGCGGCCCTGCTTCAGTCTATGCAGGAATACAAGGTCACCGCCGGGGGCGCCACATTTCCGCTCGATCTCCCTTTCTTCGTCCTGGCCACTCAGAACCCGATCGAGCAGGAGGGAACCTATCCGCTGCCCGAGGCCCAGCTGGACCGCTTCATGCTCAACATCGAGATCCAGTACCCGCCTTTCGAGGACGAGGTCCGGATCGTCATGCAGACCACCTCCGTGGGTAAGCCCTCGCCCGGAAAAGTCATGGACGGGCCGGCGATCCTTTACTATCAGGAGCTGGTGCGCCGGGTGCCGGCCTCGCCCTTCGTGGTCGAGTACGCCGTGTCGCTCAGCCAGAAATCCCGGCCGCAGAATCCGGCGGCGCCGCAGTTTGTCAAGGACTACGTGGAGTGGGGCGGCGGCCCCAGGGCGTCGCAGTATCTGATCCTCGGCGCCAAGGCGAGAACCATCCTGCAGGGACGCTTTGCGGTCTCGATCGAAGACATCCAGGCGCTCGCCCCCTCGGTGCTTCGCCACCGCATCATTCCCAACTTCAAGGCCCAGGCCGAAGGGCTCTCATCCCTCGACATCATCGCCCGGCTCTTGACCGAGGTGAAGCCCTCGGCAGACGGGAAGGAGACGAAGTAGTTACCTGTCGAAAGGAGCGACAAGATATGGGCGGATTCGGAAGAGAGGCTGAGCGGGGCTTCACACTGATCGAGCTTATCGTAAACATAGCGATCATTGGTATCCTGGTTGCCATCGCGATACCGATGTTTAGTGCCTATCGCCGCCGTGCGTACGACATCGACGTCAAATCGAACATCAAGAGCGCTATCACGACCCAGGAGGCCTACTTCACAGACCATCTAAGCTACACGTCCCTGCTGGGAGATCTGGTATCCTGGGGCTTTAAGCAGAGCAGCGCCGTCGACATCGCC
>MGSR01000113.1 GCA_001798565.1 Deltaproteobacteria bacterium RIFCSPLOWO2_12_FULL_60_16 | reverse complement strand
GAACTCGTCGCGCACCCTCTCGGCCCTCGGGTCAAAGGCAAGCGTATAGCCGACCGTCGGGTAGGAAAGCCTCTGCGCTTGTCGCTCTTCGACCAGCGCTATTCGATAGTCTCCCGGAGCGGAAATAGGCAGCACGCTCTGGTAATGGCCTGGGGCCAGCCTGGTTAATATCCCTTCGCCCTTCCGTCCCTGGCCGCCGACAGAATAGCGAAACAGGCTGCCTTCGTGACCGTCCGCGTAGAGGTAGAGGTCGAGAACCACCCGGCTGCCCGTCAGATTGATCCGCACTTCATGCGGGGGGAGCGATTCCCCGGGCGGGCGCAGCCAGTCGAACAGATGAGCCCAGAACCTCTCCAGCGCCGCCCAGCGAATCCACTCCCCGGACCAACCGCCATGCAGATCCGTGGTAAAGGCCGCCACTCTGCCTCTGCCGTAATTCCACGACGCCAGCAGCGGAGCGCTCTTTTCCTCTCTCGAGAGGACCAAATCGAGAGCGGCCCCGCGCTTGAGCTCCGTCTCTATGTAGCCTTTGACCGGCGGATATGATTTTTCCGCGAATCCGGCCAACAGCTGCGAGCCCCTGACCGGCGCCGGCGTGAAATCTTTTTCCGCCATCGGCCCCTCTTCCGGTTTTTCCTGGATCTGCTTCAAGACGATCTGCGGCAGCGTGGCAGGATCATAGGTGTGGTGGAAAAAACCCCCGCCGTACTGGGCGATTCTCTTGAGCAGCGGGATGTTCGCCTCGTCGCCGATCGCCACCGCGGAAACGTTTATCTGCTGCTCTCGCCTCATGGCGGCAACCAGATCTATGTAGTCGCTGCCGCTGCCGCCGGTCTCGCCATCGCTCAGGATGATCACGTGCTTCCGTCCGGTTCTCTGCCGCTCGAGCTGGCGTCGCGCCTCCACGACCGCCGGATAGAGGTAAGTCTTACCCTGCGCCTTCAAACGATCGATCTGCGCCGAGACGCTGCCGCGAATCTTTTCCAGGGGGCTCAAAGGCAAGACGACGAACGGCTCGACGTCAAATCCTACGACGCCGAGAAGGTCGTTATCTTTGAGCTGTCCCGCCACCGCCTTGGCGGCCTCTTTGGCGTAGAGCAGCCGGCTGCCCTCGCGCATGCTGCCCGACTTGTCGATCACCAGCACAACGGCGCGATTTTTTTCTTCTCTCTTCGACTCCTTGAGCTCGACCGGGAGCAGACTCTCGACCGGAGTCTTCCGGTAGCCGCCGGGGGCGAAGCTCCCCTCCGCCCCCAACATCATGAAGCCGTTCCCCTCGGCGACATGGCGCTCCAGGGCCGCGAGATAAGCGGCGGAAAATCTCGCCCGCTCCACGTTGTTGAAAACCACCGTGTGATACCCCGTGGGAACGGGCGGCGTCGAGCCCGCAACGACCGAGGTCACCTCGAAGCCGCGCCGCTTGAGGATCTCTTCCAGGTACCGCCCCTCGCCGCTGCGGCCGTTGAGGAGGAGAATTTTCGCCTTGGTGCGCACCGCGACCCAGGCCGCCGCCCGGTTGTCCTGGGAGAAGCGATCCGATTGGGGATCGCGCGGCTGAAAATCCGCCTGAAATGAGACCATCGGCTCTTCGGGCAATGCGCTCTGATAGCTGAAGATCTGAGTCCCCGGCTCGACTTTTACCGCCTCGCTCTTCAAGAGCCGGCCGCCGCGCTTCAACATCAGATTCCCCTCGACTGCCCGAACGCTTTGATTCTCCAGCATGACCTTCAGGCTGATCGCCTCCCCGCTCGTGCCCTGGTGCGGGGCAACGATCCGCCGCACCGCCACGTTGGCCGCCACCGGGCGGTCCTGGGGCAGCACAGGAAAGACCCTCATCCCCGATAATCCCAGAGAAGGGAGCAGCCGCTCCGCGTTGCCCTGAGTCTCCCAGCCGTCGGTGAAAAGGAAAACCGAGCGCGGCCCCGGCGGCAGGGACAGCAGCGTCGAGAAAAGCCCTTCCAGGTTTGTCTGCTCGGGCATGACCGGGGCGACGGAGAGCTCGCCGCGCAGCCACGGTTTCCACTCTGTCACCTCCCTTAAGTCGCCGGCGAAGACGAAGGCGCGGTCTCCCGCCTGGGGAGTCAGACCCTGCTGCGCCATCCAATGGCGCATCTGCTGCGGGATGCTGCGCGAGAGATCGAAGGCAAAAATACGCTCCCGCGGGCGCCCGGCCCGGTCGAGCCGCTCGAGGCCGGCAAGCGCGAGCACGAGCAGCGCCAGGACCACGGTGCGCCACAGGACCACGGCCAAAGAGCGCCCGCTGAGCCGCAGCCACAGCAACGGGACAAGCAAAAGGAGCAGCAGGTACAGCGGCTGAGCGAGCGAGAGGTGAGAAAAAAATTCTTTCACGCCTGCGCCGCCGGCCGGCCCCAAAACCACTCCAGAAATAACAGCAGGATGGAGGCCAGCAGAAAATAGGGCCAGAAGGCGAAAAGGGAAAAACCGCTGCCGGAAGCCGCCGGCTCTCCCTTTAGCTCGATCGGCGCCGGATCGCCCAGGTCTGACTCTTTCGCGTCCTGGAGATTCACGGCGACGATTTCCTTGCGCTGGCCCCGCGCCAATTCGTAGAAGCCCTGGAAAAAGGTCCGGGAGAAGAGAGCGGCGCTCTCGCCGACGATCAATTTTTCTCCTCCGGGAGATATCACAGTTTCTCCCGCGCGGGCGCCTAGATCGAGCGGCTCGCCGGTAGCGGCGCCGGGGCCGCGCAGCGCCTCGTTGAACCATTCCAGGAGATTGAGCGTAAAGATCGACATCGGGAGATTCTCCCGCCCGAGATAGGGGAAGGGGTCAAAGCCGAGAGCCAGGTAGCGAAACCCCTGGCGCTCCAGCCCGACGGCTACGGCCCCGTCCGGGCTCTCGACTACCGATTCGCCAAACGAGAGCGGTTTAAGAGGGCGCGCGTAGGGCGGGCGCAAGAGGGCAAAATTGACGTAGCGCGTGAGCGGGTGGGGCTCGCGCCAGCCCGATATCGTGGGCCGGGAGATCGGTCTGCCCACGGCAACCAGGGGGTTTTCGACGGGGGGAAGGACAAAGAGCGCATGCTTCCGCGGCAAGAGTGACGGCGCGGAGAAATGAAATATCTCCAGGGAATGGCCCTCGCTCCCGATCCGCTCATACGCTTCCGGCGAAATCACCTGCAAGCTCAGCCCGGGAATGGAACGGAGGCTGTAAAGCGCCTGCGGGCGGGGAGATATGGCGAGGATCTCCAATGCCCCGGATGGAGGCGCAACAGCGAAGCGGCGATTGTCGAGCGCCAGGGCGTCGTCGACCTCGATCTCGGCCTCGTAGGCCGGATATGCGGGGAAGTCCTGGAAAGATGTCGCGACGCTCTTTCGCGCCCCCACCGTCAGCGCCCGGCTGGCGAGAATCCTGCCGCCCCCTTTTAATGTTACCTTGACCTTCTCTTCTTTCGCGGAGAAGCTCGTGACCTCGATCCTCGCCTCCTGCTGCTTCGAGGCGAATGAGAGGCGCGCGATGCGAAACGAAGTGACGGCGAGGTTATCCCTGGGGCGCCCTATGGTAACGAGCCGAATCGCGCCGCCGCCGCGGCCCGGATGATCGGTGAAGAAGAAGAGCCGCTCGTAGCCCTTTTCCTGCACCAGGCGGGAAAGCTCCTCGCCGTAATCAACCATCCGATCGCCGAGATCATAAGGCGCCAGCGTGCCCATCAACGCCGGGGCCGCGCCCGGCGCGAGCCCTTTGTCGCCGATCTGCGCCAGCGCCGGCACCGTGAGATAGAGATCCACCCGGGCGTTCGCCGACAATCCCCTGAGGAGATCGCGCGCCCGCTCCCGGGCCAGCTCAAAGCGGCTTTTTTCTTCCTCGAGGGCCTGCATGCTGGCGGAGTTGTCCAGCACAATAGCTATCCTTAACGGCCGAATGGAAAGGACCGGCTCTCCCAGCGCCAATATCAATAGGAGCAGCAAGAGGAGCTGCAGGAAGAAAATCGGCGGCAGATGGGGCTTCCCCCAGGGTCGCCCCAACGAGCGCGCGGCAAGCTCGCGCAGGAAGAGCAGGCTGGAAAAGACCAGGCGGCGCGGCGCTCTCCTGACAAGGTAGGGAACCAGGAGGAGCGGCAGGAGAAAAATACCAAAGAGCGCCGTCGGATTTAAAAACTCCATAGGGATTACTTGAAGAGACCGATCGTCGGCAGAGTCTCGAGGACAAATTCATCCAACTCTCCGTCGGTGACGAAAAGCGAATAGTGGATGCCGCTCTGGTGACAGAAGCTCTTGAGCTCCCGGTTATGCCGTTCGAGCCTCTCCCCATACTCTCTCCGAAGCTCACCGCCCCATTGGATTTGAAGCTCCGCCCGGCTCTCGCTGTCCACCAGCGCCAGGCCGCCGCGCGGAAAAGGCGGGCTTAGCTCCGGCCGGGCGAGCACCTGGATCACGGAGATATCCAGGTTCAGGGCGCGCAGCAGATTGAGCCCCTGCTGATAGGAGGCGGGCGCCATGAGAAAATCGGAGAGCAAGATCGCCTTGCCCGGACGGCGCAGCCGCTGTAAGTGCTCCGCCAAGGCGGGCGCCATCTCGACCGGCCCTGACGGAGTCGAGGAAGAGACGAAGTCGATGCAGTCCATGATCCGGTGGCGGCCGCGGTAAAAAGGCGAGGCCACGGGAGCGCCGCCCTGCTGCAAGAGATGGAGCTTCACATGGTCGTGATTGGCCAGCACCACGTAGGCGAGGGCGAGGGCCACGTGGCAGGCGCGGGAGAACTTCGCCGCGGGCGAGGGAAAGCCCATCGAGCCGCTGGCGTCGATGAAGAGATAGGCGAACAGATCGACCTCCTCGCGGAAGAGTTTGACGTAGAGCCGGTCGCTGCGGGCGAAGATCCCCCAGTCGAGATAGCGGATGTCGTCGCCCGGGGAGTACCTCCGGTAATCGGCGAACTCGAGGCTCGTTCCCCGCCGCGGCGAGGAGTAGCTCCCCGGCCGGCTGCCCAAAAACTGCTTGCGCGTTTTGAGCCTCAGGGCCTCCAGGCGGCTGATAAAATCTGCGGTAAAGGGGGCGGGGAGCATAGGTCAGGTATCAGTCAAGTTATGAGTCCAGTTGGTCCCGGAAAAGATCGGCGGATCATTTAAAGCTCAGCCGCAGCACCCGGTCGTCGTCGGGCGCGGGCCGGCCGCGGCCGTCGCGGTTGCTGGTGAGCATGTAGATCTTCCGGTCCGGCCCCTCGACGACGTCGCGCAGCCGGCCGAACTGGCGGGAAAACAAGCGCTCGAAGGAGACCACCTTGCGGGGATCTTTGGGATCCAGGACGAGGCGGTAAAGAGATTGCCCGCGCAGCCCGGTAAAGAGAAGCGACCCGGCCCATGCTCCGCGCGTGACGAAGGCGGCGCCGCCCGGCGCCCAGGTCTCGCTGTCGCCGCTGTGGCCAACCGGCGTGACCATTCCCTGTTTGGTTTCATCGCCTTTGATAACCGGCCAGCCGTAGTTTTTGCCCGGCTCGATCAGATTCACCTCATCCTTGCAGCAGTCCAGCAGGCCGCTCGGGCCATGTTCCGTAGAGTAGAGCCGGCCGCTCGCCGGCTGCCAAGCCAGTCCTTGAGGATTTCGGTGACCGTAAGAATAGACCGGGGAGCCGGCAAAGGGATTGTCCGCCGGGACCGTCCCGTCCGGATTGAGACGGAGGATCTTGCCGTTGAGGGAGGATAGCTCTTGAGAAAAACGCGTATACTGCGCATCCCCCATCGTCCAGTAGAGTCTCCCGTCAGGTCCGAACTTCACCCGCCCGCCGTTATGGTTGCCGCTCCCGGCAACCTCGTCGACCAGCACCCTCTCCCTCTCGCCCCGGCCCGTGGCCGGATCCTCGCGCAGCCGCACCAGGCGATTCTTGAGCGCCCCGCCCGGGTCGCGATAGCTGTAGGCCACGTAGACAAAACGGTTGCGTGAAAACTCCGGATCCAAGGCCAAGCCCATGAGTCCCGCCTCGCCCGTATCATAGGCGTCCATGACCATCCATGGCTCTTTCTGCAATTTTCCGTCTTTGATGATCCGGATACGGCCGGCTCTTTCGGTGAGGAATATGCGGCCGTCCGGGGCAAACGCGATCGCCCAGGGCGTCTCCAGTCCTGAGGCCACGACCTCGACCCCGGGGGTCGCCGCGGACTCTGAGAGCGCCGGCGGCGGCAGGCAGAGGAGGCTCGCGCCGGCCAAGAGCAGAAAAAGGACTATTCTCAAGATGGCGCGATCTCCCTCAGTCCCGCGGGACCTTCTTCACCAGAGTCGCCAGGATCTGATCGGCATTGATATTTTCCGCTTCGGCCTGGAAATTGAGGATCAGGCGATGGCGCAGCGCCGGATAGATCACCGTTTCGATATCCTCATAACTCACGTGCACCCTGCCCTCGACCAGGGCGTTCCCCTTGGCTCCCAGGATGATCGCCTGGGCGCCGCGCGGGCTCGAGCCGAAGCGCAGATACTCATGGACCGCGGCGATCGTATTCCCTTTTCCTGCCGCCGGCTGGGTCGCATGGACAAGCCGCACCACGTAGTCTTCGAGCGGCGGCGCGATGATCACCTGGCGCAGCAACTGCTGCATCTGAGCGACGGCCGCCGCGCCGTCGTGAGCAAAAACCCGACTCGCCTCGCGCAGCCCGGCGCCTGTGGTCCGCTGCAAGATCTCTCCCAAATCCCGCGGGGAAGGGGGGGAGACCAGGAGCTTGAAGAAAAAGCGATCGAGCTGCGCTTCCGGCAGGGGATAGGTCCCCTCCAGCTCTATGGGGTTCTGTGTCGCCAGCACCATAAACGGAGAGTCGAGCGGGTAGCTCTCGCCGAAAACGGTCACCTGTTTTTCCTCCATCGCCTCCAAAACAGCCGATTGGGTTTTCGGCGTGGCGCGGTTGATCTCATCCGCCAGGATGACCTGGGCAAAAATCGGCCCCTTCTTGAATTGAAACTCCCTGCGGCCGTCGCTCTCCGCGAGCACCTGGGTGCCGATGATATCCGAGGGCATGAGATCGGGCGTGAATTGCACCCGCTTGAAGGAAAGCCCCAAGGCCCGGCTTAAGGATTTGATCAGCAGGGTCTTGCCCAGGCCCGGCACTCCCTCCAGCAGCACGTGGCCGCCGGCAAAAAATGCCACGAGCACTTTGCGGATCACATCCGCATGGCCGACGATGACTTTCCGTACCTCGGCCTCCAGTTGCAAGAACAGCTCGCGATACTTTTCCGGCTCCATAATTTTCCTCGGCTAACGAATCAACCCGCGGTATTCCAGGGGCAGCGGCTGTTTTTCGGCGGCGGCCTCCGGGTTGTCGGGCCGGCGCAGAGGAACATTACTGACCGCCGTCTTGGGGCGGATCTGCCTCCCCTGGCCTCGAGCGCTGTCGCCGCCCTCCCTCGCCGCTTCCTGTTCAGGCAACTGAACGGTAACGAAGCGCGCGCCTTTCATTCCCTTTTCCACCTGTTCTCCGGGCTTAAGAAACCTTTCGGCCGATTTGCCCGTCGGGATCTCTTCCCCGAGGTTCCTGCCGCCTGTGCCGCCGCCTTGCTCTTTTCCCGCCCCTTTCATCTCTCTGCTTTTATCTTTCCCCTCCCCTTCTCCTTTACCCGGACCCGTCTCCGGCCGCTTTTTCTCCGGCTGCTGCTTTTCTCCGGGACCGGGCTCCTTCCCCGCCAGCTCCCTGTTCGCCAGGCCGCCCGCTTCCCCGCGCCCTTCCTTGCCTTCGCCCTGTCCCGACTCGCCGCCGCGCTCTTCCCCGCGCTCCAACCCCTGCGCCAATCTGCGCAGGGCGTCTCCCGCCTGATCCAGCAGCTCGCCGCCCGCTCCCCCCGGCTGCTGTTCGGCGGCGCGCTGCCTTGCCAATTGAGCCAGCATCTCGCGCACCAGGGCGCGCCTTGCCGCATCGGTCAGGGCAGGCTCCTGAAGGCGGGCCGCCAACGCCTCGAGCTTGCGGGCGAGCTCCGAGAAGCCGGGTATCCGCGCTAACTGCTCGGCGGAGCGCATCAACTCACCACCGGGTCTCTCTGAAGTCAGCACGGGGGCGATCTGTGGGAGCAAAAGAAATAACAGGATCATGGATAGCGAAAGGATCAACGATTGAAAGAAGGACGGTTTGATCCGGTAAGGGAAATCCCTTTCCAGCTTCAGGCGAGGCGCGAGACCGGCCGCCTCATCACGCAAACGGGCCGTCAAGAAGGGCGGGCAAGCCGACGGGTCCATCGTCGCTAAGGTAACAAAGCGCTCCTGTCCCGCCACTTTCCGGTCGATCAACCGGGCGGCCTGCCGGACCGAGGCGGCCGCGCCGCGCGCCCGCCAAAGCCCGATGAGGAAAGCCGATGCCGCGAGCAGTGCGCCGACGCCGATCCATGCCACCCCCGGTCTCCAGGCCGCGCCATAGGGTAAAAATCCCAGCGAGGTGACGGCAAAAAGAGGCGGAAACAACACCAGTAAAGTGTCCCACCACAGATGCCGTTTAAGACGGCCGGCCAGGCGCCCCGCGATCCTTTCAGGCGATCCCAACTTTTCAGGCATCTCCATCTCTCCCTATTAGACGTACAAATATAGCATGTCCGAACGCGGGCTAAAACGCAGCAGCACCTAACCTCCGGCGCGCCCGCGCTTGCCGCTCTGGTACATTCTAACCGCGCGGTTGTGCTCCGCCAGGCTGACGGAAAAGACGTTGGAGCCGTCATTCCTGGAGACAAAGTAGAGGTAAGGAACCCGGGCGGGCTGGAGAGCGGCGCGAAGAGAGGCAAGGCCCGGGCTGCAGATGGGCCCGGGCGGAAGTCCGGGGATGCGATAGGTGTTGTAAGGGGTCGGATTTCGCAGATCCTTGCGGGTCAGGGTTCCGCTGAAGCGCTTCATGCCGTAAATCACCGTGGGATCGCTTTGCAGGGGTATCCTCGCCCTCAAGCGATTGTGAAACACCGCGGAGATCAGGGGGCGCTCCTCATCGATGCCGGTCTCCTTTTCGATCAAGGAGGCCAGCGTCACCGCCTGGTGCACGTCGAGCCCCATCTCTCTAGCCCGCTCCTCGAGCCGCGAATTGAAACTTGCCCGAAATTGCTCGACCATGGCGATGACGATATCCCTCTCGGTCGCGAAAGGGGTGAAATAATAGGTGTTCGGAAAGAGGTAGCCTTCGATTCCTCTCGCCTCCAGGCCAACGACAGAGAGGAGCTCGGACTTTGCCGCCTCGGCCAGGAACCGTTCTTTATTCGCGAGCGCGACCTTTTCCAGGAGTTCGGCGGTCTCTCTGACCGTCAGCCCTTCGGGCACGGTAACCCGGTGAAACACCCCCTTTCCCAACTGCATCTGGTCCAGCACCTGCCGCGGCGGCAGGGGGAGCTCGAAGCGATACAGACCCCAGTGGATCTTCTTATCCAAACCCCACAACCGGGCCCAGAAGGAAAAAAGCCTCTCGTTGGAGATCACCCCATGATCCTTGAGCCTCTGGACAATGGCGGAGAGGGGCTCGCCCCGCTCCACTTTCACCTCCACCCTCTGCGGCTCCTGTAACGGCGGACGAAAAAGGAAAGCCAGGAGGAAAGCGCCGAAAAGGAGGGCCGAGAGAGCGGCAAAGTAGAAGGTAAAGAGAAGATACTTGACGGCCACAAAGGGTTCCAGCGTTGGCGGGAAAACACGGAGGAGCGCGGCGCGAGCTAATTTTCTTTCAAATTAACTTCGATCCAGCCCTCGACCTGCTTCAGGAATCCGGCGAACGGATCTTCCCCGGGCTCCGGGGCGAAATAGGCCTTGCGCATGTAATCCAGGGCGCCCGAATAGTATTCGAACTTTTTGGAGAGCTCCTGAAAGAGGAAGAAGCCTGTGCGGTAAAGCGACAGGTCCAGCTCCGAAACCGTCCAGTAGGAGCGTCTGCCCTCTTCCAGATAGTAGTCGAGAAAGCCCTTGCCCTCCACGTAGGAGCGGAAGATGCCGCTCATGAAGAGGGTATAATCTCCCAGATACTTGCGCATCGCCCTCTCCCTGAGGATGCCGCTCTCGCGCTGCGCCGCCGGGCGCCGCTCGGCCAGCACCTCCACCACGCTGTCCAATTTCCTGCCGGCACGCGAACGGACGCGATAGAGACTGTCGCTGCTCGCGAAATCGGTCAGCACGTCAGCCACGTATCGCGCCACCGTAGCGTCGTTGATGCCCAACTGCCCGAAGCTCTGGCGCGTCAGGTCGAGAAAAAACCCCTGCAGCCGATCTGTTGGCAGCTTCTTTTCCATAACGCGGCCTCAATCATAGCAAACTCCGACCGGTTTGAAAATATTTTTCAGGCGATATATTTGCCCTGGCCATTTTATAGAGCGGAGCTATAATAAGGCGATTTTTTCGACCAAGGGCCTCTTCTTCCTCACAGGAGGTATCTTATGGAGAAGGAACTCAAGGAGATTTTCTTTCGCTTGGATGGGGCTTGGGCTTCTTTCGAGCTCATGGCGATCCGCAAGCGGGAGGATTATCTGAAGCCGTTTCGGGTCCTGCGCTGCAAGATCGACGATCAGGTGGACTTCGACGCGCCGGAAGGGTTGAGAAGCGCCACCGAGGCCTCCGTTTTGATCGAGATCTTCGGCGCCCAGGAGCTGGTGGCCGCCAGCGGCCGCGGCGCGGTCCACGCGGTGGACAACGCCATGCGCAAGGTCCTGGAAAGGCACTACCCCCAGCTCTCCGAGGTGCGCCTGGAGGAGTTTGACGTGCGCCTGCTCCACCACGGCGAGATATCCGACGACGACGAGGAAAGAGGGGCCGGGGCCCCCGTGCGGGTGCTGGGCATCTTTTCCGACGGCAAGGAGCGATGGGGAACCGTAGGCGTAGCCGAGGACATATTGCAGGCGAGCGTCGAGTGCATCATCGACGGACTGGAGTGGAAGCTGAGGGAAGAGCACAAACACTGAGGGGCCAGGAGAGCCGCCGGCTGCGCCGCCCGGCACGAAGCCCCGCCTTTCACAGAAATGACTTGATGTGAAAAAGGCTCTTTCCTTTCTGCTATTGCTCTTCCCTATCCTGTCTTGGGGCTGCCCGATGGAAGAAAGATTCATTTTTTTCCCGGACTCCACGGTCGACGTGACACCGAGGGACGCCGGGCTCTCGTTTGAGGATGTCTTCTTTACCACCGGCGACGGGGTCCGCCTCAACGGCTGGTTCGTGCCCTACCAGGGCTCGAAGATCACCCTGCTCTGGGCCCACGGCAACGCCGGCAACATCAGCCATCGCGTGGAGAACCTCAAGCTGCTGCACCAGCAGGTGAACATCAGCGTCTTCATCTTCGACTACCGGGGCTACGGCCGCAGCGGAGGAAAAGTCTCCGAGGAGGGGACCTACAAAGACGCAACAGCCGCGCTTCAGTACCTGCGCTCCAGAGCTGACGTGGAGCCCAAACGGATCATTTTCTTCGGCCGCTCTCTGGGGGCGGCCGTGGCGGCCGACCTTGCCGCCCGCGAAGACTGCCTCGCCCTCATCCTCGAGACCCCTTTCGTATCCATCCGTGAGATGGCCAGGGCGGCGTTCCCGCTCCTGCCCATCGGTCCTCTCCTGCGCACCCGCTACGACGTGGTCGAGAAGATCGCCAAGGTCAGAGCCCCGCTGCTGGTGCTGCACGGTGATCAGGACGAGGTGGTGCCCTACGAGCAGGGAAAAAAAGTCTTTGCCGCCGCGGTCGGGCCGAAGGAGTTCTACACTATCCGTGGCGCCCATCATAACGATACTTACATCGTCGGCGGCGCGGCCTATTTCAGGGCCTTAAGAAATTTCATCGAGCGCGCCGCCTCCCGACTCCCGACCGGCTAGTCGACGCGTTAAGAGTCTCGGGGGAGAGAG
>MGSR01000112.1 GCA_001798565.1 Deltaproteobacteria bacterium RIFCSPLOWO2_12_FULL_60_16 | reverse complement strand
CCGGGAGATGCTCAGCAGCGAGTGAATGCCGATACCGTCGAAATCCCTTGTGATCACGACCGCGGTGGGAGCCGTAGGCTGTCTCGCCGGCACGGGTGTTTTTAGATCCGGACGGAACGGAATATTGATCAAGGTTTCGTCGAGCCTCCTGAGCGCGCCCTGCACCCGATCGTAATGAGATCGAACCGCATAACATAAGAATATAAAGCCGGAAGTCACCAGCACTGTTACCCACCCGCCCTCGGCAAATTTGATGATCACGGTCACCAGCAGGATGGTCGCCGTCAGCATGAGACCGAGACCGTTGAGCAGGAGCTTGCGCAGCCAGAATTTCTGCTGCTTCCTCAGTGTCCACCAATGCCGGCACATGCCCAGCTGGGAGAGGGTAAAGGTGAGGAAGACATTGATGCTGTACATGACGACCAGCAGCCTCACGTCGCCGCCGGTGTAGGCAAGAAAGCCCAGGGAGGCGAGGCCCATGAACCATACACCGTACTGCGTCACCAGCTTGTCACTCAGGTGCGAAAAACGGTGCGGGACCCAGGAGTCTATCGCCATATTGGAGAGGACTCGCGGGCCGTCGATATATCCGGCCTGGGCGGCAACGAGAAGAATGGCCGCTTCGGTTACGAGAGTTGCGACCACCAAAACATAGGCGAAGTCGGTTGAGAAAAAACCGCCGTAGACTTTTGCGAACAGGCTGGCGTTGAGGGTTTTGCCCGGCTCGGCCGACACCTGGTTCAAGAGGTAGCAAAGCAGCAGGCCGCTTGCGGTGAAGGCGAGCGAGGCGGCCATATAGAGCATAGTCCTTTTTCCAGTCGCGACCCTGGGCTCGCGCAGGGCCTGGAGCCCGTTGCTGACCGCCTCGATGCCCGTGTAGGTGCCGCCGCCGAGGCTGTAGGCATGCAGGACGATAAAAAGCGTCGCCCACAACCCCAGGCCTTGAATATCCCCGATGGTCTTCTGATAGGCCGTGGAGGCGAGGACGGGGACATCCGCCGCTCTCGGGACGACCCCCAGGCTGATGGCAAAGAGGTGGGCGAGGACGAAAAGGAGAAAAATCGGGAGCAGAAAAAGAACCGACTCCTTGGTGCCGCGCAGGTTGAGGTAAATCAGAAAGAAGATCAGGACAAATTCGATCGCCAGCTTCGCCCCGTGGACCGAAGCGGGCAGGAAGCTGAAGATCTGATCTCCCGCGCTGGCCACGGAAATAGTAATCGTCAGCATATAGTCCACGATCAGCGCCGAGCCTGAAACCAGTCCGACCTTGGACCCCAACAGTTTCGTGGCGACCAGATATCCTCCGCCGCCAGTCGGAAAAAGCTCGATGATTTGGCTGTAGCTGGCCGATATGACGAAGACCGTTACGGCCATGAGGATAGCGAGCGGCAGGGCGAGGAAGAAATGCTCTCCCAACGCCAGATAGGCTTCCTCGGGACCGTAGGCCGATGAGCTCAACCCGTCCGCCCCAAGCCCGACCCAAGCGAGGAACGCAATCAGGGAGATCTGATGGAAGACCTTCGGGTCCAAAGGATCTTTGGGTTTTCCGAGCAAAATGCCCCTCAGGGATAAGCTTCCCGTCTTTTCCGTGCGCATGTTCAGTCTTCGCTTATGTGGCTATGGTAGCAAATTCAGAAATGGTCGATGAATTAAAAGGCGGCCTGGAAGTGTAAAAAAAATGTTAAAGATAATGAAGATACAATCTTGATTCTTGAGCGGGATCGTCGTAGTGTTTCTGAATCGGATGTCGATTGCTGATAGTCGGGTCCTGTGCAAGGCGGAGCCGTAAACCCCGTCAGGTCCGGAAGGAAGCAGCGGTAGCGGATTATCCCCTGTGCCACAGGGTAGCCTGGCTGTCAGCAATGGGCATCCGGAAGAAAGTAAAAAGTGAAAAGGCAAAATTTGAGCGTCTGTTTTTTACTTTTACCTTTTTACTTTTGCCTTAAAAGTTATGTCTTATCTCGTTCTAGCTCGAAAATGGCGGCCGCGGCGCTTTGAAGACATCGTCGGCCAGTCGCACATCACCCGCGTCCTGAGGAACGCCGTCAGCGCCGGACGGATCGCGCACGCTTATCTCTTCACCGGCGTGCGCGGGGTGGGAAAAACCACCGCGGCCCGCATCCTGGCGAAGGCCCTGAACTGCGAAAAGGGGCCCACGCCCGAGCCTTGCGACCAGTGCAACGCCTGCGGTGAGATCGCGAACGGGAGCGCCATCGACGTCTACGAGATCGACGGGGCGTCCAACCGCGGCATCGACGAGGTTCGGCAGATCATCGAGAACGTCAAGTACCAGCCGGCGAAGAGCCGGTTCAAGATCTACATCATCGATGAAGTTCATCAGGTGACCAAGGATGCCTTCAACGCCCTGCTGAAGACCCTGGAAGAGCCGCCCTCGTTCGTCAAGTTTATCCTGGCGACGACCGAGCCCCATCGCCTCCCCGAGACCATCCTTTCCCGCTGCCAGCGCTTCGATTTTCGCCGCATCATGGTGCGGGAGATCGTCCAGAGGCTGAGCGAGATCTCCAAGCAGGAAGGTCTGCAGATCACCGAAGGGGCGCTGCTCCTGCTCGCGCGCGAGGCCGAGGGGAGCATGCGGGACGCGCAGTCCCTCCTGGAACAGGTCCTCTCCTACGCGGCTCCCGGAGCGGGAGCCGGGAACGCCGGGGCGATGATCGACGAATCTCTGTTGCAGGAGATTCTCGGGGTGGCGGAGCGGAAGGTCCTCTATGATCTCTCCAACGCCGTGCTTCAGGGAGACGCGAAGAGGTGCGTGGAGCTGGTGGCGGATGTGGTGGTTCAAGGCTGGGATATACCCCGCTTGTCGCGCGAGCTGGTCGAGCATTTTCGCAACCTCCTGGTCGTGCGCCTGACGCAGGATTCCCCATCCTCCTCTTTCAGCCGGCTGCTGGATTTGCCGGACCAGGAGGTGGGGGAGCTGAAGGTCCAGGCGACGGAGCTCTCCGCGGATACCCTGTTGGACTATTTCAGGTTCATGGCGCGGGGCGACGAAGAGGTGGCGCGCTCCGCCTATCCGCGCTTTTCGCTGGAGACGGTTTTGGTGCGGCTGGCGACCCTGCCGAAAGCGGCGCCGATCGCCGAGATCGTGGAGCGCCTGGAAAAAATGGAGCGAAGGTTATCCGGGGGCGCCGGCCATAACCGGCCCCGGCCGGGCGGGGAGGAGCGCGCGGCGGCAGAGAAGGCCGAGCCCGAGGGACAACCACCGGAATCCGGCAGCGCGGAGAACGGCACGGAAGAGGTCTGGAGAAAATTTGTCGCCTTCGTCATGAAGGAGAAAAAAATTCTCGGTTCTCATCTCGAGCAGGTTCGTCCGTTGGAGATGCCTCCGGGACCATTGAAGATTGGAGTAGGGGAGCGCTATCACTTCACGTATCTTCAGGACCCGGAAAATATGGCGCTGTTGAAAGAATTGGCCAGGCGCTTTTTTTCCCAAGAGGTGGCGGTGGGCATTACTTCTCTTGGTGCGAGAAAGCCGGAGCTCAAGAACGGGGGGCAGGGCGGCGGTGACCCGCCCAAGGCCGAAAGCGACAGCGGCGGCGATATCGTGAAAGAGACGCTGAGGATTTTTGGCGGCTCCGTGCGCGGGATCAAGAGAGAAACCTAGCGGATAAGGAAAGGTAGTTAAGAGAGAGAGGATCCTATGGCTCAGGGTTTGGGAGGAATGGGTAATCTTTTCAAGCAGGCGCAGGAGATTCAGGCGCGGCTCGCCCAGGTTCAAGAGGAGCTGGGCCGAAAAACCGTCGAGGCCTCATCCGGCGGCGGAATGGTGCAGGTCGTTGTAAACGGCCACCTGTCCTGTTCCTCGGTCAAGGTGGATCCGGCCGTGATCAATCCCCAGGATAAGGAAATGCTCGAGGATCTGATTCTGGCCGCGGTGAATGAAGGGCTGCGGCGCGCCCGCGAAATGGTCTCGGAAGAAATGAGCAAGATCACGGGGGGATTCAAGATTCCGGGGCTGATGCCGTGAGGGGGGAGCATGAGTAGCTATCCCGCTCCACTCGCGCGTCTCATTCGGGAGCTGTGCAAGCTTCCCGGCATCGGCGAGAAGACCGCCGCGCGCCTGGCGTTCCACTTGCTGAAGTGCAACAAGGAGGACGTGTCGGAGCTGGCCGAAAGCGTCGGCAAGCTCAGACTCGAAATCGGTTTGTGCCGCACCTGCTTCGGCCTGAGCGAGCTGGACAAGGATAGCGGGCAAGGGGCGGAGTGCAGGATATGCCACGATCTGCGGCGCGAGCGGGAGAAGATCTGCGTGGTCGAAGAGCCCGCGGATATGATCGCGGTCGAGAGATCGCTGGAGTATAAGGGGCTCTATCATGTGCTGCACGGAACGATATCTCCGCTGGATGGCGTCGGGCCGGACTCCCTGCGGATCAAGGAGCTGGTCGCTCGCGTCCAGGGCGGCGGAGTTCGTGAGATCATCGTGGCCACCAATCCGACGGTTGAAGGGGAGGCAACGGCGTTGTATCTCTCCAAGGTGCTCAAGCCCGTCGGGGTCACGGTGACCCGCATCGCGCGCGGGCTGCCCATGGGGGGAGACCTGGAGTATACCGACGCGGTGACTCTGGGCAAAGCGATTGAGGGAAGAAGAGAAATATAAAGGAGGGGTTATGCGCAAACTCTGGTACTTGGTTCTCACGCTCGCCCTGTGGGGCTGCGTTACCTATGGGAGGGATTTCGGCACCACCCCGGTAAGGGATATTCAGACGAACAGCACCACCCAGAGAGAGATCTTCGGCCTCTTTGGGGAGCCGGTTCGCAAAGGGCTGGACAGCGGCTATGAGACCTGGACCTACTCCTACCACACCTATCAAATGGGGCAGCTGGTGGCCTCCAAGGAGCTCTACGTTGTCTTTAACAAAGACAACACCGTGCGCAGCTACTCGTTTACCACCAAATGAGCCGATGAAATCTCACACTGAGCGCCTTCTTGCAAACAGATCCTCCACCCGCCCGCGAATTTCGTCGCGCACCGCTCTGAACGCTTTCAGGATTTCT
>MGSR01000111.1 GCA_001798565.1 Deltaproteobacteria bacterium RIFCSPLOWO2_12_FULL_60_16 | reverse complement strand
CGGCTCGGCCAAGCCTCGGCGAAATCCACTCCATCGATGGCGGTGAGCACGTCGATCCTTAGCGGGGCCACGCCAATCTGAAAGACAACCCCCGGGGTGGTAAGGTCTTTTTCGGTAAGGTCGTGCAAAGGAGCGCCAAATGCCCGCAAGGCATCGAGGACTCTCTTCGCGTTTTCCCCCTCTGGACGCACCCAGACATCCAGGTCCTCTGTGGCGCGCACATGTCCGTGCGCGGCCAGGGCGTGGGCGCCGACCACGAGGAACTCAACGTTGCGGGCGTTGAATTCGGCTAATAGATCTCTGAAGTCGCGGTTCATCGGTTGGTTTCGACCGCCAAGCAAGGCAGAGAAGTGTGAGATCCCACACCCCCTCGATCCGCTGCTCTGGCGTGGCTTTGTTCCAATACGATTCTTGGGTTAAAAGATCCCCATTGCGGATAACGCGGGTGATGACATTCTTGCGTGGAGAGATCGCTTCCATAACGGTTATTATAGCGCAATTCTCTGCGAATTTCTTTGGTCTTGCCCAACACTGATGTCAGGCAGACATTACGGGGGGTTTACTGCTTCAGCTCTTTCAGCGTCGCGGCGAAGATGTCGACTGCGGTGGCGGCTTCCGCCTTGGTGACGATCAAGGGCGGGCAGAAGCGGATGGTGCTCTCGCCGCAGCCAAGAAGCAGCAACCCTTTTTCAAACGCCTTGCGCATGACCTGATCGCGAAGCCGCGAGTCGGGAGTGCGAGCACTATCGGTCTTTGCCAGTTCCACGCCGATCATCAGTCCCAGGCCGCGTACATCGCTCATCACGGGGTGCTTCGCCTTAAGCCCGGAGAGCCGTTTTTTTAGATAACCACCCACCTCGGCTGCGTTTTGCACCAGTCCGTTTTCGAGCAGCTCAATAGTCGCCAAGGCAGCAGCGCAGGCGACGGGGTTGCCGCCGAACGTGGAGCCGTGCGTGCCCGGCGTCCAGCTGCTGATGTCGCTGCGGGCAATCATGGCGCCCAGCGGCAGCCCGCTGGCGATCCCTTTGGCGACGCAGAGGATATCCGGCTCCACGCCCCAGTGCTCGCAGGCGAACATTTTCCCAGTGCGGCCGAAGCCCGTCTGAATCTCATCGACCACCAGCAAGATGCCGTGACGCTCGCAGATCTCCCTTAACTTAGCGAGGAAGTCGGAAGGCGGGACGACATAGCCGCCCTCGCCCTGAATCGGCTCGACGACGATGGCGGCGACTTCATCCGGTCGCATCTCGTGCCGAAACAGCTTGTCTTCTAAAGCATGAACGCCCTCGATGCCGTAAGGAACATGGTGAACGTCCGGCAGCAGCGGGCCGAAATGGGCCCGGTGCGAAGAGCGGCTAGCCGTGAGTGAAAGCGAGCCCAGCGTTCTGCCGTGGAACGCGCCCAAGAAGGCGATCAGGTGTGTCCTTCTGGTCGAATAGCGAGCCAATTTGATGGCTGCCTCGATGGTTTCCGTACCGGAGTTCGTCAAAAAAACCTTCTTGGGAAAGCTGCCCGGGGCGAGCCGGCAGAGCCTTTCCGCAAGCCCGGCCATGGGCTCATAATAAAAATCACTGCCGCAGAAGTGCAGAAACTTGCGCGCCTGCTCCTCGATGGCCCGGACCACTTGAGGATGGGAGTGGCCGGTGGCGGCCACGGCGATCCCGGCGGTGAAATCCAGAAAGAGATTGCCGTCGACATCCTCGATCACCGCCCCCCGCCCCTCTTTCACCACCAGCGGATAGACCCTGCCATAAGCCGGCGCAGTGTATTTTTGGTCGCGCTCGACGATCTCCCTCGCCTTGGGGCCGGGAGGCTTTATTTTGATGTGAGGAACCTTCATTGAGTTATTAGTTATTGGTTATTAGTTAATAGTTATTGGTCACTGGTTATCAGTAAGCTCGTCTTTCTCTAGAGGGTGGTGTGCGCCACTAAGTTTTAACTATTAACCAATCACTAGTAACCAGTAACTGTATTATTCGATGTTGTCGATCTGCGCCTTCTGTAATTTTCCCGAGTAGTCAATGTAAATCGACTTCCATTCGCTGAAGATGTCGTAGACCGTGGTTCCCGCCTCGCGGTGGCCGTTGCCCGTCTCTTTCACTCCGCCGAAAGGCAGGTGGACCTCGGCGCCGATGGTCGCGCCGTTCACGTAGGTGATCCCCGCCTCGATATCCCTCAAGGCGCGGAACGCCCTGTTGACGTCGCGCGTGTAAATGGAGCTGGAAAGCCCGTAGCGCGTATTGTTCAGCACTTCAACGGCTTCTTCGAAGCTCTTCACCTCGATGATCGAGAGAAACGGACCGAAGATCTCCTCTTGCGCGATCCGCATGGCGGGCGCCACTTCATCGAACACCGTGGGCCGATAGAAATAGCCGTTGATCCATTTTCCCTCCTCATAAATAGAGCCGCCGGTGAGAAGCCTGGCCCCCTCCTGCTTGCCGATCTGCGCGTAACCGTGCACCTTCTCGCGCGCCGCCTCGTTGATCAGCGGCCCCATCTCCGTGCTCTCGTCCAGCCCGTCGCCGATCCTGATCTTCTCCGCCCGGGCCACCACCATCTCCGTGAACTCCTTTTTGATGCCGCGATGCAGGATGAGCCGGCTGGTCGCGGTGCAGCGCTGCCCGGTGGTGCCAAAGGCCCCCCATACCGCCCCTTCCAGGGCAAGTTTCAAGTCCGCGTCATCCATGACAATCTGCGCGTTCTTCCCGCCCATCTCCAGAGAGACCCGCTTGAGATTCTGCCCGCACAAGGCGGCGATCTCGCGCCCGACTGCCGTGGAGCCGGTAAAAGAGAGCAGCCGGACATCCGGATGGCGCACCAGGGCCGCGCCGGCCTGCTCTCCGGCGCCGTGAACCAGATTGGCCACCCCGGGAGGCAGCCCGGCCTCCTCGAGGATTTCAAACAGCAGCACGGCCGTGTGCGGGGTATCCTCGGCCGGCTTCAGGACGACGGTGTCGCCGCACAGCAAAGCGGGAAAAAGCTTCCATGTGGGGATGGCCATAGGAAAGTTCCAGGGAGTGATCAGACCGCAGACGCCGATGGGGACGCGCACCGACATGGCGAACTTATCCGGCAGCTCCGACGGCGTGGTCTCGCCGAAGAGCCTCCGCCCCTCGCCCGCGGTGTAATAGGCGGTGTCGATACCCTCCTGGACGTCGCCGCGCGTTTCCTTGAGGATCTTTCCCATCTCGCGCGTCATCAAGCGGGCGATCTCCTCTTTGCGCCGGCGCAGGATCTCGCCCGCCCGGTACAGGATCTCGCCCCGTTTGGGCGCCGGCACCAGCCGCCACTTGGCGAACGCCTTCTTGGCCGCGCGCACCGCCTCATCCACGTCCTCGGCGCCCGAGGCCGGGAAAAGTCCGATCAGGTCGCGGCGGTCCGCCGGATTATGGTTCTCGAAAGTCCGGCCGGATCTGGCCTCGACCCATCTGCCGTCGATGTAGCTTTTGTAGAGCTCAGCCATGGCTCACCCCCAATTACGCGAGGCTCAAGGGCGAAGGGTATTTTAGATGGCCAGCGAGGCAAAGACAAACATCTTGACAAGGAAAATTTATCGGCCTATTGCTTTGCGTCAGGCCGCCATGGGTCCGCTAGGGACCCTCTCGGCGCCGGCAATGCTTTTGCCTTAAGAAGGGCACCCGCTTTTCCCTATGCCGATCCCAGCCGCAGGCTGCGGTCTCGAAGCCTTATTGATGAACCTATGAACCTCAAAGAGATCTGCCAGACCTTGAGCCGGGAGATTCAGAAACTCGTGCCCTACGACCGGGCGGCAATCAATATCCTCCAAAGAGATGAAAGATTCTTTAGCGTTTATGCGGAAGAATCCCGGTTGCCTGAGTCTGCTATCCCCGAGGGTGTCTCGGTGCGGGAGGGAACCGCTACCAGTTGGGTCCTCGACCATAAGGAGCCCGTTATCTGCCGGGATGTTCTCAAAGATCCTCGTTTCCCC
The DNA here is from genome assembly GCA_001798565.1 of Deltaproteobacteria bacterium RIFCSPLOWO2_12_FULL_60_16. Classification (GTDB taxonomy): domain Bacteria; phylum Desulfobacterota; class Binatia; order UBA9968; family UBA9968; genus UBA9968. Next base: position 3,176 of record MGSR01000111.1, on the reverse strand, counting down.
CTGACTCACAAAAGATACAAGAACGTGAAATTGCGCTCTTACGTGATCCTTCCTCTAATGGTCAAGGGAAGGGTTTTGGGGGCATTGAATCTGGGAAGCCTAAAGCCTCGCTGCTATGGGAAGAAAGAGATCGCTATCCTATCTCCCGTGGCGGAGATTCTCTCCCTGGCAATCGAAAACTCAAACCTCTATCAAGAATCGGAGAGACGTGAGGAGATCCAAAAATTGCTGAAGGAACTGAGCCAGGCTACTACCTTGCTCGGCATCGATCGCCTCTTTAAGAAGCTCACGGAAAACGTGCAGGAGCTTCTTAGAGTCGACATCTGCGACGTAAGGATGCTTGAGGGAGAAAGATGGAATCTCATGGCAATATCGGGAGTCGATCCTAGTCTCACTTCCCCTACCCGAGCCATAAATTCCTACGGGCGACTGGAATGGATTATCGAAAATCGCAAGCCGCTGATGATCCCAGACAGCAGCCAGGAGGGAACAATCCCTCCAGGAGAGACCGTTAAGGCCCTTGGATGCCGGGGTTATCTCGGCGTTCCCATGTTATCGAGGAGCGGGAAGGTCACGGGAGTGATCAGGGTATTAACCTATCAGCCGAGACAATTCAGTCAGGAAGAGGTGGAGCTGCTGCAGCAGTTGTCCAGCAGCGCGACTATCGCCATCGAAAATGCGAAGCTATTGGAGGAACTTGAGACCAAAGGTCAAGAACTGGAAATGGCTAATCGACGCCTTAATCGCCTCTTGCACGAACAGAGCTCCCTGCGGGAGATCTTCTCCCAAATCAACCTCCTGGACCTGGGCCACCTGCTGCACCGACTCGCGGAGCAGGGACTGAACCTCCTGCACGTAGACCACATTCAGGTCCGCCTCATCGATGCCAGTGGGACCCTTAAAACCGTGGCCTTGGCCGGCGCAGGGGCGGAGCGCTTCCGCGATCAGACGGCGCGCTCCGGCACCAGTCGCTCCACCTGGGTAATGCAGAACCGCCGGCCCATGGCCATTAAGGACGTCCGCCAGGATAAAATTTACGGGCCGGGACGATTGATGCGGGAGATGGGATTCAAAGGCTACCTCTGCGTTCCCCTGATCGCGCGCGACCAGAAATCTATCGGAGTCCTAATGGCCACCTCTCTGAAAGAGAGAGAATTTACCCAAGAGGAGATCGCCCTGGCCCAACAGCTTGCGGCAGGGGCGGCCGTCGCCATAGAGAACGCGCGGCTGTTCGAGGAGCTGCAAAAGAAATCCGCAGAGCTGGAGGAGGCCTACAAGACCAAGTCCGCTTTTCTCAACACCATGGCCCACGAGCTCCGGACGCCGCTCAACGTGCTGATCGCCACCATGCAGCTCTTCGCTGAAGGATTTTACGGCGATCTGACCGAAAAGCAGATCAAAGGCCTGGAGCCCATGCAGCGCAACACCGTCAACCTCCTGAACCTCATCGCCAGCATTCTGGATCTTGCCCGCCTGGAGGCGAGGAGGGTGCCGGTGCAGGTCGAGGAGTTTCGTCTCAAGGAGATAACCGATGAACTGGAGTCCTCGTTCGTGCCCCTGGCGAAGGAAAAGGGCATCGAGATACGGTTCAGGCTCGACGATTCCGGGTTGACGCTTAGAAGCGACAAAACGAAGATCAGGGCGGTTCTGCAAAACCTCGTCGGCAATGCCGTGAAATACACCGACAGAGGAGAGATCGATCTCCGAATCGGCGCGTCGGGCGCCCCTGACGATGACAGGGCCGGCGCAGGGCTCCTCTGCATAGAGTTGAAGGACACGGGGATAGGAATCAAGGAGGCGGACCTCCCGCACATCTTCGAAGCCTTTTACATGGCGGAAGGGGTCAACCGAAGAAAATACCCCGGCAGCGGTCTGGGTCTGTGCATCGTCAAGCGGCTGCTGGAGCTGCTCCGCGGCGACATCCAGGTGCGGAGCGAATGGGGAAAAGGCTCGACCTTTACGGCGACCCTGCCGCTCATCCACCCGGAGGATAAAGGATCAATCATAAAGGACGAGGGATGAGGAAGATATGCGATGATGCGACTCTTGATGTGCCCTCCCCTCTACTACGGTACCGGGCATGAGGACCCTGCCGCCGGCGGGAGCCGCCAGGGCAACCCTCAAGCCGCCCAGCAGCAGTGGCGGGCCCTGTACCGGCTCCTGGAAGACGACCTGAATATGGAAATCACTCTGCTCGAGCCGCGCGCGGCGCTGCCGGATATGGTTTTCGCCGCCAACGCCGGCTTCGTCTGGGGAAGCAATTTCATCGCGGGCAATCTGCGCGACAAAGCGCGTCGCGCAGAGGCCCCCGCCTTCGAAAATTGGTTCCAGGTCCGAGGGTTCGAGGTTTTCCATCTTCCCGAGGAAAACTTATTCGAGGGTGAGAGTGATCTGCTGCTGTGCGGCGATCGATTCGTCGCCGCCTGGCGGGCGCCGTCCGCCGACGCTGTCTCGCACCGAAAGGTGGCGGAGATCCTCGGGCGCGACGTTCTGTCGCTCAAGCTCGCGGACAATTGGCCGCACCATCTGGACGCCTGCCTTTGTCCTCTGGGCCAAGGCCAGGCGCTGTTTTACCCCCCTGCATTCGACCGCGAGGCGGCGAAAACCCTGAAGGACCGCATCGAAACCCTGGTGCCGGTGCCGGAGGACGAGGCGCGGCGCTTCGCGTGCAACGCGATTGTCGTGGAGAAGAGCGTAGTCATGAACGACGGCTGCCCCAAAACCCGCGAGCAATTGCGCGCCCTGGGATTTTCCGTCTACGAGACCCCGCTGAGTGAGTTTGCGAAGGCCGGCGGCAGCGCGAAATGCCTCGCGCTGAAAGTCCCTCACCTTGACACTACTTCTATTTTATGAGTTAAAAGACGAATTACTTACTCAGTGGGAGGAGGTTATCAAAAATGGAACAGGAAAGTTTGTTGAATAACAGATCAAGAGTTTCAGGGATCCGGTGGCTCCGGGGATGGATCATTTTCCCCCTTTACCTCTCTATCACCTTGACCTTTGGCGCCTTGGCCTCCGCCCAAGAGTCGTTCTACAAGGGGAAAACCATCCGCATCGTCGTGGGATTCGCGCCCGGAGGAGGGTTTGATTGGCGCCTTGGCCTCCGCCCAAGAGTCGTTCTACAAGGGGAAAACCATCCGCATCGTCGTGGGATTCGCGCCCGGAGGAGGGTTTGA
>MGSR01000110.1:8505-9447 GCA_001798565.1 Deltaproteobacteria bacterium RIFCSPLOWO2_12_FULL_60_16 | reverse complement strand
GCTGGTTTTCGAAAAACAGGCTGATGGCGATGTGGATTCTCTGTCCCAGACCGCCGCTTAGGAAAAAAGAACCTGCCAGACAAGGCCTCCGGAAAACCCGAGGCCGGTGACCGCTATCCCGACGCCCGAGGCTACCTTCCACCCCAGATAGCGCCCCACAATGAGAAGGGAAGGAAAGTTAACCGCGGGCAATGAGTAAAGCAAAACCACAGCCGAGGATTGGCTCAATCCCAGCTGCATGAGGCCAAGAACCAACGGGATCTCTCCCAGCGTAGGCACCATCATCAACGTCCCAAGAAGGGAAACTGTCAAGAGCTGAAGTAAGCTCGCATCCTGGAGCGAGGGCAAAGGACCGGAAAACAGATACGTTTTAAGAACCCCTACTAGAAGGGTAGCGCCAACGGCGATGGGTAGCAGGTCTCCCGCCAGCCTGAGAGTGCTTTCTATCCAGCGCACGGCAAAAAGCGGCGACGAACTGGCGGGAAGAGTCGGCGAGTCGGCCGATTCCAACGGCGGACTTTGCGTGGAGCAGCTTGCCCGCGCGCCGATAAAGGCGGCTACCAACACGCTGGTTCCAAACGCGAGTACCAGCCGAAACAGCGCCGCCTGCCAGGAAAAGAGCGTGGCGATAATGGCGATGCCGCCCAGGTGCAGGCTAGGAGAGGCGATCCAGAAAGACAGGCTGGGACCAATCCCCGCGCCTTTTTTCCGCAAGCTAGGCACCACCAGGCTAGAACAGCAAGCACAAATCATCAGCGGTGTCGCTACCAATGTACCCACCAGACACTGCTTCAAGCCCTCTCCCTGCAGACTCTTTCTGAAAATGCCAAACGGGAAAAAAGCCATAACGGCGCCGCCACCCAGGAGCCCCAACAAAGTGGCCCACCAGATATCCCCTAAATAGCTCACTGTGAAAATAAACGGCTGTTGCCATAGCGGCCC
>MGSR01000110.1:0-8385 GCA_001798565.1 Deltaproteobacteria bacterium RIFCSPLOWO2_12_FULL_60_16 | reverse complement strand
TCCCACTCGCACCTCTCTCGAAAAACGAGGCAACACCATCGAAATCGGTCCCCCCTAGACAAAAAGATCATCCCTCTCTATGGGAATCTTTTCTATATGTCAAATAGGAAAAGTCAATGGGTCGACACATCCCATAGATTTTTCGTACAGCGCCTCAGCGCTGCTTGAGGAAGTGAAGAAAGGCCTGGGAGACCGGCGAGAGCGCGCGATGCCGGTGAAGGACCTGGTAGAAGTCGCGCTCCAGGCGGAGGCCGCGGATGGGAATTTCCCTGAGCAGGCCGTCGCCGATCTCGCGCCGGATGGAGGTGCGCGACAGGATGGAAACCCCAAGGCCGGCGATGAGCGCCTCCTTGATCGCTTCCGTGCTGCCGAACTCCATGACGACGTTGAGCAGTTGCTCGGGCCTGCGCCCCTTTTTGGCGAGTAGCTTGCGAAAGGAGCGCAGCGTCCCGGAGCCTCCCTCGCGCGAGATGAAGGGTGCCTTGTGGAGATCCTCAACATCCACGGCCTTGAGATGACTCCAGGGGTGATCTTTGGGAACGGCCAGCACCATCTCATCTTTCCAAATCCTATGAAAGAAAAGCCTGCCGTCCGCGCCCTTGAATCCGACAAAGCCGATCTCCACCTGCCCGCCCAGGACCGCCTCCACGATCCCCGCCGAATCGCCGATGCGCAGGACCGGCTTGACCTCCGGATATTTCTGGATAAAGGCCCCCAGCTTTCCGGGCAAGATATATTCTCCGGGAATATTGCTCCCGCCCACCAGGAGCTCCCCCTGAAGCTTTCCATGAAACTGACTGAGCGCGGCCAGAGTCTCGCGCTTGAGCGCGAGCAGCGACTTCGCGCGCTCGAAGAGCACCTGGCCCACCGCCGTCGGCCCCACCTTGCCGCCGACCCGGCTCAGAATCTTCGACCCCAGTTTTTCCTCTAATTCCGAGATATGGGCGCTGACCGTCGGTTGGGTCAGCGCCAGGTGAGCCGCCGCCTGAGAAAAGCTCTTCAGCTCGGCCACCCAGTAAAAAACCTCCAGCTTGCGGAGATCTAAATCGTCCCTGGTCCTGGTCATGAATCCCCTCGGCCGTGGATTAAACGAGATTTCAGGCCGCATTGTCAACTCGCCGCGATCCGGCTATATTTTCCCTAATGGCTAAAGCATCCCCCCTCAAGCAATGGCACCAGGGCAACGGCGCCGAGTTTGCCGAGGAGAGCGGCTGGCTCCTGCCGCGCCGCTTCGGGGATCCCGCCCGGGAGTACCAGGCGGTGCGCTCGGGCGTCGGTATCCTGGACCTGTGCGACCGCGCCCTGCTCCGCTTCACCGGTCCGGACCGGATCTCCTACCTCCAGGGCATGGTTTCCAACGACGTCAAGAAACCGACCGCCGGCGAAGGCATCTATGCGGCGATCCTGGATATTCAGGGGAAAATCCTCGCTGATGCCCGGCTCTTTTGCCTGGACAACGCCTTCCTCCTGGAGTTGTGGGAGCCGCTCAAGGAAAAGATCCTCGCGCACCTGAATCACTATCTCGTCGCCGACGACGTCGAGATCGCGGATCTGGCAGGGCAGCACGCCGTTCTTTCCCTTCAAGGCCCGAAGTCCCCTCTCCTGCTGAAGGAGCTGTTTCCGAATACCGAACCCCTTTCCAGCGACCTGGCCCATCGCGCCCTACATCTCGACACGGCTGAAGTCCGAGTAGTCCGCTCCTCGCATACGGGGGAGCAAGGCTACGATCTTTTCGTGCCCGCAAAGGATCTGCTCCATGCGGTCTCCGTCGTTCAGGAAAAGGGAAAATCTCTGTCTCTATCCTGGGTCGGCGCAGAGGCTCGGGAAATTCTTCGCATCGAAGCCGGCATCCTTCGTTACGGTGTCGATATGAGCGAGGACAACCTCCTGCTGGAGACCGGACTGGAGCGGGCCGTCAGCTTTCACAAAGGCTGCTACCTGGGTCAGGAGGTCGTGGAAAGAATCCGCTCCCGCGGCCATGTCAACAGGAAGCTCGCCGGCCTGGCCCTTGAGGGGAAAACAACTCCGGTCCGTGGAAGCGCGATCCGGGCGGGCGGGAAGGAGATCGGGACGGTAACCAGCGCCGCGCTCTCTCCTGCGCGAAAGCTTGCGGTGGCGCTCGGCTATGTCCACCGGGATTACCTGGAGCCCGGCACCGCCGTCACTATCGAAAGCGAGGGCGCAACGCTGCCCGCGACCGTCTCGCCCCTGCCCTTTTACAGCCCCGCCGGCTCCCTTGAATCCCCTGAAGAGCTAAGATAGATATACCGGACCAAAAAAGGAAAGGACCCATTATATGGCAAATTTCGTCAAGGTCTGTAAGTTAGCCGATATTTGCGCGGGCTCGGGCAGAACGGTTGACTACAACGGCAAACCGGTGGCGGTTTTCAACGTCGAAGGGGCGTTTTACGCGATCAGCGACACCTGCGCGCACCGCGGCGGGCCGTTGGGCGAAGGCGATCTGGAAGGCAAGATCGTTGTCTGTCCGTGGCACGCCTGGAGATACGATGTCACCACCGGAGTCAACGAGATGAACCCGTCGGTTTCGGTGCAGAAATTTCACATCAAAGTGGAAGGAGAGGACGTACTCGTAGGGGAGTAAGCACAAATCAACCCTTCTAACTTTAGGTCTACTTGATCTTGTCCAGCTCCGCCAGCAGCTCTTTGTTGTCGGGAATCCCCTTGTCGAACTCTTTGCGAAACCGCACCACACCCTGCTTGTCGATGATAAAGACAGCCCGCTTGGGGTAACCCTCGGGCCTGAGACAGCCGTACGTCGTGGACATGGCCCCATGCGGATAGAAATCGGAAAGCATGGGATAATTGATCCCGCCCATCTTTTCGGCAAACGCCTTGTGCGAGAAAACCGAATCCGCGCTCACGCTCAGAACCTGAGCGTCCTTGGCCTCGAAGCCCTTGCGATCGGCCTCGAGGTTCGTCAGCTCCTGGGTTCAGCCGCCGGTAAAATCCAGCGGATAAAAGGCCAGCACCACGTGCTTCTTTCCGAGGAAATCCGTAAGCGCGACCTTTTGCTCTCTTGATACCGGCAGACTGAAATCGGGCGCCTTCTCACCGACGTTGGGACCCGCCATAGCTAAACCTCCTTGACCTTAGTTATTGGTTAATGGTTACTGGTTAACTCGTTCAATCCGTTCGCTCACAACGAACATTTTGAGCGGCTTTCGTTAATCTAATTAGAAGCGGGGTATATCTATCAGGTCTTTGAGCTAAGGTAAAGCCTCAGGTAATCCTGAAGGGCGTCCCTGGTGCTGTCGAATCCGAGCTCCTCCCAGGGGATCTCGGCGGGCCCAAAGGCGCCCGCCTCCACCGACTCGTCGCAGGCCTGGAGCTCGCCGCTAACCACCTCGGCGGCGTAGACCACGATCACGTTAGGGGAGCGCGGATAGGAGTAGACATTCAGGAGGCCGCGCAGTCGAACCTCCACGTTCGCCTCCTCCCGGGTTTCGCGAATGGCCGCGTCGCGCACGCTCTCTCCCCGATCCACGTAGCCGCCGGGAAAAACCCATTTGCCGAAGGCAGGCTCCACGCCCCTGCGCAGCAGCGCGACGCGGCCGTTTATGGTAAAAATCGTCCCCGCGATGACCTTGGGGTCGAGATAGAAGATGAACGAGCATTTTTCGCAGACCAGCCGCGCCGGCTCTATAACCTTGAGTATGCGCTTCTCCAGGCCGCCCCCGCAGCGGGGGCAGTAGCGGTACTCGATATGGCCGTGGGCGTGCCCCTTGTCGTGCTCCATGCTATTCTTAGTAGCGCAGATCAGGTTGAAACAAAAGAGCGGATTCGATATTCGTTTACCCGTTACTCGTATACTCGTCAATCGGGAATGGAGCCGAATCAACGAATAACGAATAACCAATAACGAAATGCTGCGATCGATTATTTTCGACTTCAACGGCATCCTGGTGGACGACGAGCCCATCCATATGGAGCTGTTCCAAAAAGTCCTCGGCGAGGAGGGCATGACGCTCACCGAAAAAGACTACTATGCCCGATATCTGGGCATGGATGACCGGGGCGCCTTCAAGGCCGCCTACCGGGACCACGGCAGGAAAATCGACGAAGCGATGCTGGCCGAGCTGGTGCGGCGCAAGGCCCGCCATTACCGCGAGATCATCGGTAAGCGCATGGTCGTTTTTCCCGGCGTGAAAAAATTGCTGCCGGAACTCTCGGGCCGCTTCCCTCTGGCCATCGCCTCCGGCGCGCTGCGCGGCGAGATCGATCTCATATTGCAAAGCATCGGTTTGAATACATACTTCCAAGTTATTATCAGCGCGGAAGATGTCAGCGAAGGGAAACCCTCCCCGGAGATTTTTTTGAAGGCGCTGCGCGCCCTGAACGAGCGCAATCCCGGCGGCCGCCCTATTCTTCCCGCCGAATGCCTGGTAATCGAGGATTCCAGGGAAGGCGTCCTGGGCGCACGGCGCGCCGGCATCAGGTGCCTGGCGGTGACGAACTCTCACCCCGTGGAAGAGCTGCGCGAAGCAAACGCCGTGGTCAAGAGCCTCGAGGAGGTCACGATTCCGTTCCTGGAAGGGCTTGTCTCGTAAGATTACTAAAAACTGACCTATTTGTAGGGGCTTCGCTGCGGCCTGACGGTTATCTCAACCGGGCAGGAGTTGGGCGCGGAGGTCAAAATAAAGAGAACGGTCTGGGCGATGTCCTCCGGCCGGATCATCTTGCCTCTGTCCAGCTTCGCCGTGGCCGGGATCAGCGGCGTATCCACAAATCCCGGTAGAATCGCGGCCACCTTGATGCCGTACTCCCTCACCTCTTCGTAGAGCGACTCACCGAACGCCAGGAGTCCGGCCTTCGAGGCCGAATAGGCGGCCGCGTTGGCCTCACCCGCCCTGCCCGAAATGGAGGCGATGTTGACGATGGCGCCAGAACGTCTCTCAATCATGCTTGGCAAGACCAATCTGCTCAACAGCATCGGCGCCCGCAGGTTAACCTGAAACGTCCGGTCCCAGTCCTCCACCTTGGCCTTGACGACAGCGGAGTGTTTGCCCCAGCAGGCGTTGTTGATGAGATAGTCGATCGAGCCGTATTGCTCCACAGTCCGCCTCACCAGCGTCTCGATTTCCTCGCTGCGTGTGAGATCCGTAGGGACCACCAGGGCCTGTGCGCCTTCTCTTTGAATCTCGTCGCGCGTCGCCTCCAATTGAGCCGTGGAGCGAGAGGCCAATACCACGGCCGCACCGGAGTGCGCCAGCAGGAGCGAGACGGCCTTGCCGATCCCTCTGCCCGCGCCGGTGACGATGGCGATCTTGCCAGCTAGCGGCCCCACTGTTTCTCCCCTGCTGCCTACTGCCTTCTTAGGGTCAGTGGGACGGCCTTGGCGCCATGAGCACGAGCAGGACGAGCCGGCCGGGTCCGGGGTTGCTGACGCCGTGTCTCTGGCCGGAGGGCGCCAGCGCGATCTCTTTTTCCCCGAGCTCCTTTTCCTCTTGCCCGATCTGAAAGCGGCCGTGCCCCTCAAGCACGAAATAGACTTTGTCCGAGCCTTCATGGGTGTGCGGATTTTGCGCCTGTCCCGGCTCGAAGCAATAGAGGTCGCAAAAAAGCCTGTCGGTTTCGAAGAGGCCGTTTTTTTTCATCTTGTCCGGCGCAAACCCGACGGCGTCGGCGAGCTTTTTAAAGTTCTCCATGCTCTTCTCCTTTAAATCCCGCAACAAGTACCGGCGAATACTACCACAGGCGATATTCCATGCAAAACCAGCCTGGATCTGATATTTTACGATCATGACCTGCGTGCTGGTCCGTTATCACGAAGTGGCCTTAAAGAAGGGCAACCGGCCCTATTTCGTCGAGCTGCTCAAGAGAAATCTGGTCTCCGCCGTAAAAGGCCTCGGCCTAGAGGAAGCGAAGAGCCTGCCGGCCCGCCTGCTGCTCCGCTTCAGCGCGGGCGGGAATGCCGAAGAGATACGCCGCCGCGTCGAAGGGGTCTTCGGCGTGGCTAATTTTTCCTTCGCGGAGCGCGTCCCGCGGGACCTCGACGCCCTCCAGGCGAAGGTGCTGGACGCCCTCGATGGAAAACGGTTTGCCTCTTTTCGCGTCGATGCCAGAAGGGCCGACAAAGAATTTCCCCTGACCTCGCCGGAGATCAACCGCAGGATCGGCGCGGCGATAAAAGAGCGGAGCGGCGCCCGCGTCGACCTGAAAAACGGCGAGCTCACAATTGCCATCGAGATCCTGCCCCGCGACGCCTTTTTCGCCTTCGACAAGATCGCCGGCGCCGGCGGTCTTCCGGTTGGCGCGAGCGGGCGCGTGGTTTCTCTTATCTCCGGCGGGATCGATTCGCCGGTGGCGGCCTACCGGATGATGCAGCGCGGCTGCCGCCTGATCTTCGTTCACTTTCACGGCGCCCCCTACCTCGACGGCACTTCGCAGGAAAAGGTCCGGCAGCTGGTGCAGATCCTGACCCGGCACCAGTTCACTTCCCGGCTCTATTTGGTCCCGTTCGGGGAGATCCAGCGGCAGATCGTGGCCGCCGTGCTTCGCCCCCTGCGGGTGGTGCTCTACCGCAGGATGATGCTGCGGATTGCCGAGTCGATTGCAAGAAGAGAGAAAGCGGGCGCCCTGGTGACCGGAGAGAGCCTGGCGCAGGTAGCCTCGCAGACGCTGGAAAATATGACGGTGATAGAAAAGGCCGCGCGCCTCTCTATCCTTCGGCCCCTGGTGGGCATGGACAAGCAGGAGATCATCGACCAGGCGCGGCGCATCGGCACCTTCGAGACCTCCGCGATACCGGACCAGGACTGCTGCCAGCTGTTCGTGCCGAAGCACCCCGCGACCAAGGCCAGGCTGGCTGACGTGGAACATTCGGAATCCAGACTGGATCTCGCGGCAATGATTCAACTCGGAGTCGAAAAGGCGGAAAAGGAAGAATTCAAGTTCCCTGAATGACTCGTTCGGGGACTCGCCTCCCGCGCCGAAAGCAATAGAGTTGTGGTTTCTTTGAACCTGCACGACTGATGCTTTCGGCTTGCTCGGCAAGCCCCCTCACTTAACGGAGCGACCGAGGGGAACGCGAGCGAGGCTGCGGACGTCCGACTGGAAAGGTTCGGTTAAAGCACTGCACCATCGGCCGCAGCCGAGAACGCGTTCCCCGAGAGAGCTGTCCAAGCGGTTGCGCTGTTGGCGGCTTTTGTGGTTACCTAAGCAGGTTTTTCAGCAGGAGGCCCCGTCGAGATGGACCAGCCATTAAGCGCAGGCGAGATCGTGAGGGAAGTCAAGCGCGCCGGCGTTCGCTTTGTCGTGGCGCTGCCGGACCGGCTGACCAGCGAGCACCTGCTTAAGCCGCTGTTGTCCAACCCGGACTTCAGGGTCGTTCAGGTCTGCAAAGAAGACGAGGGGCTGTCGATCTGCAGCGGCCTTTACGCCGGAGGCGAGAGAAGCCTGCTGCTTATTCAGTACACCGGCCTGCTCGACTCGATGAACGCCCTTTCCAGGATCGGCGTGGAAGGGCAGAATCCGGTCTGCATGATGGTGGGGCTCTTGGGAAAGGAGCCGGGGCTGCCCCCGGCGCAATCCAAGCGCTACGGGCTGCGCATCGTCGCCCCGATCCTGGAGGTCATGGGCATCGAGCACCACCTGATAGAAAGCCCGCTCGATGTCTCGAAGATCGCGCCGGCGATAGAGCGGGCTTATGCCCATTCCATGCCGGTGGCCCTGTTCATCGGCAGGGAGCCGCGCTAGCTATGATGAAGCGGGACGAATGCCTCAAGGTTTTGGCCCGGCACCGCAAAGACGAGGTTGTGGCGGCGGTCTGGAAAGCGGCGCACGAATGGATTCACATCTCGCCGGGCGATCTCAACTATACTTTCGTCGGGGCGATGGGCCAGGGCGCCTCCCATGCCCTGGGGCTGGCCCTGGCCCGGCCAGACAAGCGCATCATCGTCCTTGACGGCGACGGCAGCCTGCTCATGAATCTGGGATGTCTGGTGACGATCGCCAATATCGCGCCGAGAAATTTCATTCATTGCCTGTGCGAGAACGGGATCTATGAAACCAACGGCGGCGTGGCGATCCCCGGGGCCGGGCGGGTGAGCTTTAGCGGGCTCGCCCGCGAGGCGGGCTACCCCAGAGTCTATGAGTTCTCTTTTCTTGCAGACTGGGAGCGGGACCTCGGCCGCATCCTCAACGAAGACGGCCCGATCTTCATCGACCTGAAAGTGGAGGCGGGCGAAGATTACCCTGAGAACTTCCGTCGCCTCTACAGCATCGAGCACCGGGAGGCCTTCCGCCGCGCCCTCAAGAACGCCTGACCGCCCGTTTCTTACAGGCAGTCAAAGCGGATGTCGAACGGCGCGCATGGCAGGTGGGAGTGACGATAGCGGACAACTTGCAAATGTTCATAAGTTTCCA
>MGSR01000109.1:20488-23878 GCA_001798565.1 Deltaproteobacteria bacterium RIFCSPLOWO2_12_FULL_60_16 | reverse complement strand
CGCGTTCTTCAGCAGCTTGCGGACCGCCTCCGCCCCCATTTCGGCGCTAAAGTTCGGGCCGTACTCCTCGACGGCCTTCCGGTAACGCGCCTCGGTAAGGAGCTCCTTGTACTGCAGGGGGGTGGAGCCAGGATCCACCACCACGTACGATTCGAAGTAGAGGACCTTCTCGATATCCTTGAGCGACATATCGAGCAGGGCGCCGATGCGGCTCGGCAGACTCTTTAAGAACCAGATGTGCACTACGGCCGTGGCCAGCTCAATGTGGCCCATGCGCTCGCGGCGGACCTTCGACTGAATGACCTCCACGCCGCACTTCTCGCAGACTACGCCCCGGTGGCGCATCCGCTTATACTTGCCGCAGTTGCACTCATAGTCCTTGGTCGGGCCAAAGATCTTGGCGCAGAAGAGACCGTCGCGTTCCGGCTTGAAGGTCCGGTAGTTGATGGTCTCGGGCTTTTTGACCTCGCCGTGGGACCAAGAGCGGATCTTTTCCGGAGAGGCAAGAGAGATTTTGATGGCGTTGAAGCTCAGAGGGTTCTTGGGCTTTTCAAAGAGATTGAACAGATCTTCCATATTCACCTCATCTCGGCTCGTTCAAAACGTTCGAATCGTTGAAACGGCTTGAACGGGTTAAACGTCTTCAACTTTTTTCTTCTACCAGATTCACGTCCAGGCCGAGGCTCTGCAATTCCTTTACCATGACGTTGAAGGACTCCGGCAAACCGGGTTCCAGCAGGTTGTCTCCCTTGACGATCGCCTCGTACATCCGCGTTCGACCCACGACGTCGTCCGATTTGACCGTCAGCATCTCCTGCAGCGTGTAAGCGGCCCCGTACGCCTCCAGGGCCCAGACCTCCATTTCCCCGAGCCGCTGCCCGCCAAACTGCGCCTTTCCTCCCAGAGGTTGCTGGGTGACCAGGGAATAAGGTCCGGTGGAACGCGCGTGGATCTTGTCATCCACCAAGTGATGCAGCTTCATGATGTACATCACCCCGACCGTGACTTTCTGATCGAAGGGAGCGCCGCTGCGGCCGTCATGGAGCGTCACCTGCCCGGTAGCCGGGAGTCCGGCCTTGCGCAGAAGATTGAAGGTCTCCTCTTCAGCAGCCCCGTCGAACACCGGCGAGGCCAAATGGATTCCCTGCCGGTACTTTTCAGCGAGCCGCAAGACATCCTGGTCCTTGAGCTCCTCGACAAACTCATTGACCTCGCGCGAGGCCAGGCACTCCTTGAGCCGACGCCGCAGGCTGTCCACCTCCGCACGCCCGTTGTTCAACAGCTCGTCGATCTGTTGTCCCAGGCTTCGAGCCGCCCAACCTAAATGGGCCTCCAGAATCTGTCCCACGTTCATCCTGGAAGGGACTCCCAATGGATTGAGCACGATATCCACGGGGGTGCCGTCCTCCAAAAAGGGCATGTCTTCCTCCGGCAGAATCCGCGAGATGACGCCCTTGTTGCCGTGCCGCCCCGCCATCTTGTCTCCCACCTGAAGCTTGCGCTTGATGGCGACGAAGACCTTGACCATTCTGATGACGCCCGGGGGAAGCTCGTCTCCGCTCTTGAGCTTACCGATCTTGTCCTGAAAGACCATCTTGATCAGATCGACCTGCTCCGCGGTGCTTTCCACGATGCGCTTGAGTTCCCCTTCCACCGACTCGTTGTCGACACGGATCTCTCCCCAATAGGCCATAGGGATCTGATCCAAATCCTCTTCGCTAATCTCCTTCCCCTTGTTCAACAGGACCTTGCGGTTGTCATCCGTCACGCGCCCTGCCGTGCGCCGTCCACCCAGGAGTTTTTTCAACCGCTTCAGCGCACCCTCCTGGATGATGCGGACCTCATCGTGCTGATCTTTTTTCAGGCGGCTGATCTCCTCGTCCTCGATGACCTTGCTGCGCTCGTCTTTTCCCATTCCCTTGCGCGAGAAGATCCGCACGTTGATGACGGTCCCCTCCACTCCAGGCGGGACTCTCAGCGAGGTGTCGCGCACCTCGCCGGCTTTCTCGCCGAAAATGGCGCGCAACAGCTTCTCTTCGGGAGAGAGCTGAGTCTCGCCCTTGGGGGTGATCTTACCGACCAGGATATCCCCCGGCTTGACCTCTGCCCCGATGCGGATGATGCCGCTCTCGTCGAGATCGGTGAGGGCCTCATCACCCACATTCGGGATATCCCGGGTGATCTCTTCGGGACCCAACTTCGTGTCCCGGGACACGCATTCGAACTCCTCGATGTGCATCGAGGTAAAGATATCCTCTTTGACCACCCGCTCGCTTATCAGGATCGAATCTTCGAAGTTATAGCCGCCCCATGGCATCAGGGCGACCAGGACATTGCGGCCCAGGGCAAGCTCGCCCATCTCGGTGGAGGGACCGTCCGCGATGACGTCCCCCGCCTTGACATGATCCCCCACCACCACAATCGGCCGTTGATTGATGCAGGTGTTTTGATTGGAGCGCTGGTATTTCACCAGGTTATAGATGTCCACCCCGGTGTCGCGGTGCGCGCCCGAAGGCCGGTCGGCCTTGACCACGATACGCGTGGAGTCCACGCTCTCCACCACCCCGTCGCGCCTGGCTACCACCGTGACCCCGGAGTCCCGCGCCACCACCTTCTCCATCCCGGTCCCCACCAACGGGGCCTCCGTGCGCAGCAAAGGAACCGCCTGGCGCTGCATGTTGGAGCCCATCAGGGCGCGGTTGGCGTCGTCGTTCTCCAAGAAGGGAATGAGCGAGGCGGCCACGCTCACCAGCTGGTTCGGCGAGACGTCCATAAAATCCACTTCCTCGGGCCGAGCCATGACAAACTCACCGCCCTTGCGCGCGGAGACGAGATCCGCCGTGAACGTCCCTCGGCTATCGATCGGCGCGTTCGCCTGGGCGATCACATGATCCTCTTCCTCCAGGGCGGAGAGATAGCGGATCCGATCCGTCACCCGGCTGTTCTCTACCTCGCGGTAGGGAGTCTCGATAAAGCCGAACTCGTTGATCCTCGCGTAGGTCGTGAGCGAGGCGATGAGACCGATGTTGGGACCTTCCGGCGTCTCTATCGGGCAGACCCGGCCATAATGGGTGGGATGAACGTCCCGCACCTCGAACCCGGCGCGCTCTCGCGTCAGACCGCCCGGACCGAGGGCGGAGAGGCGGCGCTTGTGGGTGATCTCGGACAGAGGGTTGGTCTGATCCATAAACTGCGAGAGCTGGCTCGAACCGAAGAACTCCTTGAGAGCCGCCGAGACGGGTTTATAATTGATGAGCTCTTGCGGCATCAGGGTCTCGATATCCTGCAGGCTCATCTTCTCCTTGATCGCCCTTTCCATCCGCACCAGCCCCACACGGAAGTGGTTCTCCACCAGTTCTCCAACCGCTCGCACGCGGCGGTTCCCAAGGT
>MGSR01000109.1:19068-20459 GCA_001798565.1 Deltaproteobacteria bacterium RIFCSPLOWO2_12_FULL_60_16 | reverse complement strand
TTCCCAAGGTGGTCGATATCGTCGACGGAGCCGGTCCCGTTTTTGAGCTCCATCAGGTAGCGCACCACCTCCAGGATGTCCTCCTTGCGCAGCGTCCCTTGCTCCAAGGGAACGTTGAGTTTCAGCCGGTGGTTGAGCTTCAGCCTGCCTACCTTGGACAGATCGTAGCGATCGGGGTTAAAAAACAGGTTGTTGAAGAAATTGGTGGCGGATTCGATGGTCGGAGGATCTCCAGGGCGCAGCCTGCGGTAGATCTCCAGCATCGCCTCCTGAGGCGCGTGAATCCTGTCCTGCAGCAGGGTGCTGCGCAAATAGGGACCGACGTGGGAATCCTCGATGAAGAGGACCTCGACCTCGCTGATCCCTTTTTCTCGGATCAGATCCAACCTCTCCTGGGTGATCTCCTGGTTGCACTCCACCAAGACCTTGCGGTTCTCAGGATCCACAATGTCATGGGCGGCGACGCGCCCGATCACGTCCTCCCAGGAGACCGCCACATGCTTGATGCGGGCGAGCTCCATCTGCCGGATCAACGGCCGGGTGAATTTGCGACCCTCTTTGACAATGATCTCGTTGCTCTTGGGATCGCGCACATCCGAACCGGCCTTCACCCCGGCGAGCTGATCGGGCTTGAAGACCAGCGAGGGCTTGCGGCCTTCGAACACGATGGTGTCGCTCTGGTAATAATAGTTGAGCAGATCTTCCGTGGTCATCCCCAGGCCCCTCAACAGGACCGTGGCGTGGAATTTGCGCCTGCGGTCAATGCGGACATAGAGGATATCTCTCGGATCGAATTCGAAATCGAGCCACGAGCCGCGGTAAGGAATCACACGGGCCGAGTAAAGGAGCTTACCGCTGGCATGCGTCTTGCCCTTGTCGTGTTCGAAAAACACCCCGGGCGAGCGATGGAGCTGGCTCACGATCACCCGCTCGGTCCCGTTGACCATGAAGGTCCCATTTGTGGTCATTAATGGGATCTCGCCGAAATAGACTTCCTGTTCCTTGACGTTCTTGATGCTCCGGCTGCCGGTCTGGGGGTCCACGTCCCACAAGACCAGCTGCACCGTAACCTTCAATGGGGCCGCATAGGTCATGCCGCGCTGATGGCATTCCTCGACGTCGTACTTCGGCTCGCCGAGGCTGTAGCCGACAAACTCCAGAGAGGCGGTCTCGTTGAAATCCTTGATCGGAAAGACGGACTTGAATACCTCCTGGAGCCCCAGGTTTTGTCGCTGGGCCGCCGCCAGGTCCTTTTGCAGAAAGAGGTCATAGGAGTTTTTTTGGATTTCGATCAGGTAGGGCAGGTCGATGATTTTCTTGATCCTGCCGAAATTACGCCGGAATCTCAGATTGTGGGCCACTTGAAACGCCATGAGTACTCCTCTTTTCGT
>MGSR01000109.1:13511-19038 GCA_001798565.1 Deltaproteobacteria bacterium RIFCSPLOWO2_12_FULL_60_16 | reverse complement strand
TCTTCGATCTTCTTTTTAATCGTCTCGGCCTCAGCCTTGGCGACTCCCTCCTTCACCGGCTTGGGCGCTCCATCGACCAGATCCTTCGCTTCCTTCAGCCCCAGACCGGTGAGCTCGCGCACCACCTTAATGACCTGGATCTTCTTATCCCCCGTCTCGGTCAGGATCACGTTGAACTCCGTCTTCTCCTCCTGGGCCGCCGCAGGCCCCGCCTGGGCCGCCGCGACCGCCACCGGCGCCGCGGCGCTGACGCCGAGCTCGCCTTCCAGCTCCTTCACCAGAGCCGCCGCGTCCATAAGCGTCATGCTCTTGATGTATTCTTTCACCTGTTCTCGCGTTACTTCTGTCATGGGTCTTTCCCCTTTCTATGAATTTCAAATTTAAGATCTAAAAATTAAGCCTCGGATATTCCTTTGCGCAGCGTTTCCAGAAGCCGGACCACTCTCGCGCCCGGCTCTTGGATCAGACGAAGGAGCTGGACCGCAGGGGCCTGCATCAGGGCAAGCAGCTTGGCCTGCAGCTCCGGGCGGCTAGGCATCCGGGCCAAGACCTTGACCTTGGCCTGATCCATGAACTCGCCCTCAAGCAACCCCCCTTTGATGGTCAGCTTCTCGTTCTCCTCGACAAACTTCACCAGGGTCTTGGAGAGCACGACCGGATCGTCGTAACCGAATACCCATGCGGTCGGACCCTCCAGCAAACGATCCAACGAATCGTACGCGGTATCCTTCAGCGCGCGCCGCACCAAGGTGTTCTTAATCACCTGATACTCTCCCGATGCCTGACGGATCTCCCGACGCAGCCGCGTCATCTGCGCCACGGTCAATCCCCGATATTCCGTCACGATGGCCATCTTGGCCGCTTTAAACTTTTCTTGAACCGCCGCGACCGTTTTGGCTTTTTCTTCGAGATTCAAAGCACTCGTTGCCAGTTCCGCCATTGCCACTTCTCCTTGCTTACGCCGCCAGCGCCCGGACTTGAGACAGGTCCAGCTTGACACCCGGCCCCATAGTCGTGGAAAGAGTAACCCCCAATACGTAATTGCCCTTGGCCGAGGCCGGCTTGGCCCTTAGGATGGAAATCAACACCGCCTTGGCATTGTCGAGCAGCTTCTCGGAGCCAAACGAAACTTTGCCGACGGGCACATGGACAATCCCCGCCTTGTCGACTCTAAACTCAAGCTTTCCGGCCTTGATTTCCTTCACCGCCTTGCCGATATCCTGGCTTACCGTCCCGGTTTTCGGGTTGGGCATCAGGCCCCGGGGGCCGAGGATTTTTCCGATCCTGCCCACCGCCCCCATCATATCCGGCGTCGCCACAGCCTTGTCGAAATCAAGCCACCCCTCGCTGATTTTTTTTACGAGGTCCTCGGCTCCGACAAAATCGGCGCCCGCTTCCTGAGCCTCTCGCTCCTTCTCCCCCTTCGCGAAAGCCAGGACTCGCACCGCCTTTCCCATCCCATGCGGCAAGACGACGGTCCCGCGGATATTTTGGTCCGCCTGTCTCGGGTCCACACCCAGCCGCACAGCCAAATCCACCGTCTCGTCGAATTTAGCCCGGGCGGTCTCATGGACCAGACGGAGTCCCTCTTCCAGCGGATACCTTTGGGTGCGATCCACCTTGGCGAACACCGCACGATAACTTTTTCCACTGCGTTTCATTTTGTCCCTCGTAGCTTAGCCTTCGATCTCCAGGCCCAAACTCCTCGCCGTTCCCTCGACCGTCTTCTCCGCTGCGGCTAAATCCTTGGCGGTAAGATCACGCAATTTGATCTGGGCTATTTCACGCACCTGGGCCCTGGTCACCTTTCCCACCTTCGTTTTGCCCGGCTCCCCCGACCCTTTCTCGATACCGGCTGCCTTCTTGAGCAGGACAGAAGCCGGTGGGGTCTTGGTAACGAACGTAAACGAGCGGTCCGCATAGACCGTCACGATCACAGGGATGATCATTCCCTGCTGCGATTGGGTGGCGGCATTGAAGGCCTTACAAAACTCCATAATATTGACCCCCCGTTGCCCCAACGCCGGCCCCACCGGGGGACTGGGATTCGCCTGACCTGCCGGGATCTGAAGCTTTATCTCGCCGATTACTTTCTTAGCCATAACTTTAACCGTTCAAATCGTTGAAGCCGTTTAAGTCGTTCAAACCGTTTGAACCGATTGAAGGCGTTGAACGGTTTGACCTCATGTTTTTCAGTTTCGTTCCACTTGGACAAATTCCAATTCGACCGGCGTGGCGCGGCCGAAAATGCTGATCAGGACCCTCAGCTTGCCCTTGTCCGGCCGTACTTCCTCCACCACCCCGTTAAAGTCGGCGAAGGGACCATCGACCACCTTGACGCTCTCCCCCACGGAGAAAAGGACCCGGGGCTTAGGCTTGACAGCGCCCTCCTCCATCTGTTGCGTGATCGCCTTAACCTCCTCATCGCTTACCGAGGGCGCCTCGGACCATTCCGATTGCTTTCCCTCTCCGACAAATCCCGTTACTTTGGGAGTCTCTTTGACGACATGCCACGTTTCCTTGTTGAGCTCCATTTGCACCAGGATGTACCCCGGGAAGAACTTCCGCGAAGAGGTTTTCTTCTTACCTTTAACCAACTCCACCACTTTCTCCACCGGCACCAGGATCTCGCCGAAATATTCCTGCTTGCCGAGCGTCTTGATCCGCTCCTCCAGAGCTGCTTTGGCCTTCTGTTCGTAACCCGAGAACGTATGGACCACGTACCATTTTTTCGCCATATCGGAGAACCTAACTCAGGAATCTAGCTGACCAGCGCCTGAATAGCCCGCGTCAGGCCAAAATCTACCAAAGCCAGGAAGAGACCAATAATCAAAACCACGATCAGGACCACCGAGGTGGCGGCATACGTTTCTTTCCGTGTCGGCCAATGGACTTTCTTAATCTCCTGCCAGGCTTCCTTAAAAAACTCCGCCGAGTGCCCGAACGCATCTCGAACGCTTTGTATCCATTCTCCCATGAGGGCGTCGAACGCGATGAGATGGCGGGTCAGGCAGGACTCGAACCTGCAACAACCGGATTTGGAGTCCGGCGCTCTATCCAGTTGGAGCTACTGACCCCTGGCTCTCCTTTACAGTTTCACCTCTTTATGCAGGGTATGGCTCCGGCAGAAAGGACAGAACTTCTTAAACGCCAACTTGTCTGTAGTCGTTTTTCTGTTTTTCGAGTTCGTATAGTTCTTTCGCTTGCACTTTTCACAGGCAAAGCCGATTAGCTCGCGCATGGCCTCCCCCCATTCTGGTCACTACTGGATAATCTTGGTAACTACCCCCGCACCGACTGTCCTGCCGCCTTCCCGGATGGCGAACCTCAAACCCTCGTCCATAGCAATCGGGGTAATCAGAGATACCTCCATGGTGACATTGTCTCCGGGCATGACCATCTCGGTCCCATCCGGTAATTTGACCACTCCGGTCACGTCGGTAGTGCGAAAATAGAACTGCGGCCGGTAGCCATTGAAAAACGGGGTATGCCTCCCCCCCTCTTCTTTCGTCAGCACGTAGGCTTCGGCCTTGAACTGGGTGTGCGGGGTGATGCTTCCCGGCTTGGCCAATACCTGTCCTCTTTCGACCTCTTCCCTTTTGGTCCCCCTAAGCAGGACTCCGATGTTGTCTCCAGCCCGCCCCTCGTCCAGAAGCTTGCGGAACATCTCAACCCCGGTGGCGACGGTCTTTTGGGTATCCTTAAAACCCACAATCTCCACCTCGTCGCCCACGTGGACTATCCCCCTCTCCACCCGGCCGGTTACCACCGTGCCGCGACCGCTTATGGTAAAGACGTCCTCCACTGGCATGATGAAAGGCTTATCGATATCCCGCACCGGCTCTTTGATATAACTATCCACTGCGGCCATGAGTTTCAGGACCCCTCCGCAGTGGGGACAGTCGTCCTTGGCACAGCCACATTCCAAGGCCTTCAAGGCGCTGCCAATCACGACCGGCGTATCATCACCAGGGAACTTATACTTGGAGAGCAATTCCCTGACCTCCAACTCTACGAGATCCAGGATCTCCTTATCGTCCACCATGTCCGCCTTGTTGAGGAACACTACAATGGCCGGAACCCCGACCTGGCGGGCCAGCAGGATATGCTCCCGGGTCTGGGGCATCGGACCGTCAGCCGCGGATACCACGAGAATGGCGCCGTCCATCTGGGCAGCGCCTGTAATCATGTTCTTCACATAGTCCGCATGGCCCGGGCAATCCACGTGGGCGTAATGCCTATTTGACGTTTCATACTCCACGTGGGCGATGTTGATGGTGAGCCCCCTTTCCCTTTCCTCCGGGGCCTTATCAATCTGGTCATAGGCCATGAACTTTGCCATGCCCTTTTTCTCCAGCACCTTAGTGATGGAGGCGGTCAGGGTCGTCTTTCCGTGATCCACGTGACCGATCGTCCCGATATTAAGATGCGGCTTCTTGCGCTCAAATTTCTGCTTGCTCATCTCATCCTCCTAATTTGTTTGCCGTTGCCCTATCTCTCCATGTCTCTCTCTGCCATGTCTCGTGGCAAAAGCCCAGGAGCGGGATCGAACCGCTGACCTCGTCCTTACCAAGGACGTGCTCTGCCGACTGAGCTACCTGGGCATTTCAGTCGTAAGCCATAGGCAAAATGGAGCGGGAAACGGGACTCGAACCCGCGACCCCGAGCTTGGAAGGCTCGCGCTCTACCAACTGAGCTATTCCCGCATGATGGTGGAGAGGGGAGGATTCGAACCTCCGAAGCCGTACGGCGGCAGATTTACAGTCTGCTCCCTTTGGCCACTCGGGAACCTCTCCTCCTCTACCTCGACAATAAATCCATAGACGCCCCGACCCTAACGGGCCACCCGCACCCAACCCGATCAGCAGCCTGCGACTTGCCGTCTGGAGCTGGCGATAGGAATTGAACCTACAACCTGCTGATTACAAATCAGCTGCTCTGCCGTTGAGCTACGCCAGCCTGGACTGTAAAAAAATTTTACGCGCCAACGCGAAAAACGCCGTACCCACCCTAGAAATAGTCGACGGGAAAGCCCTCGAAAAAACAGTATGGACCCCAACCCCTAAGGCAAATGACAGTAATTCCAACTGATTGTATACTGTAAACAAGTATATAAAGCACCTTCGCGGCACCTTGTCAATAGGTAGTACCCCACTCCTCGCCCGGCCAGCGGGGCCCGCACGCCATTCCTGGCCTTCCCGGAGCTAGCACCTGCGCCGGAGCAGCTCGTATAAAAAAATTCCCCCCGCCACGGACACATTGAGCGACGCGATCTTCCCTCTCATGGGTATCGAGACCAGAAAATCACACTCACTTTTGATCAAAGGGCGAATCCCGCTGCCCTCGCCTCCCAACACGGCTACAAGCCTCTCTGGATAATCCCGGTTGTAAAGAGTCTCGCGCGCCCCGGAGTCCAAACCGACTACCCAATACCCTTTCTTCTTCAAGGCGAGCAGCGCTCCTCTGAGGTTGGCAACGCGATAGATCGTCAGATAATGCACCGCCCCGGCCGATGCGCTCACCACCA
>MGSR01000109.1:0-13493 GCA_001798565.1 Deltaproteobacteria bacterium RIFCSPLOWO2_12_FULL_60_16 | reverse complement strand
AGCGATCTTTCGGGACCACGACGCGCCGGATTCCCGCCCCTTCCGCGCTGCGCAGCAACGCCCCGAGATTGCGCGGATCGGTAATCCCATCCAGGCACAAGATGCTGTCGGCACCCGGCTCCGCGCCAGCCTCCTGCTCGAGGTTCGAAAGTGAGCGGTACGGATAGGACAACACCCTGGCCGCAACCCCTTGGTGCTTGCCGTTTTGCGCCAGACGATCGAGGATTTCGGCGTCGACGTAACGAAGCGGCAGCCCGTGGCGCCGCGCTTGTTCCTCAATGGCACGCAAAACCGCGCGGTGCTGGCCTTTCTTTGCCATTATAATCTCAAAGATTTCGCTCGGCGCGCTGCGCAACTTTTCCGCGACCGGATTCACGCCGAAACAAAACAGGGATTTTTCTTCTCTCTCAACCGGACCAGCCATTTCATTCAGACCATTTTACAACAAGGGGCACACCGGATAACATGGGTTTGCCGTGAAACGCACCTTAACCACCTATGTGGTCCTTGAGATTCTGCCTCCCTTTCTGCTCGGGTTGGCCGCCTTCACAATGATCCTCCTGATCGCCCGCATTCTCAAGCTGGTCGAGCTGGTGGTAACCCGCGGCGTTCCTTTCCTCGAGATCGCCAAGCTCTTCGCGCTAATTCTGCCCACCTTTCTAGAGATGACCGTACCCATGGCCCTCTTGCTGGCGATCTTCCTGGGACTGGGCAGGCTGTCAGGCGACCACGAACTGCTCGCCCTGAAGGCCTCAGGAATTAGCCCGACTCAAGTCCTGCTCCCCATCGTCGCGGTTGCGCTTGCCGTTTCTTTGATCACTCTCTTGCTGACCACTCTGGTCCGGCCCGCAGCAAATCTGGCCTTAAAGAAAGAGCTCTACACTATTGCCAAGAACCGCGTTGGGACCGCGTTGAAAGAAAACGTCTTCAACGACGATTTTCCCCAGGTCCTCATCTACGTCGACGAACTTGTCCCCCCCGGCGATACGTCCCAGGGGGTACTTATCGTCGACCGGCGCAACCCGGCGCGGGAAAATATCATCTTTAGCAAGGTGGCTCTTATCGTGAGCGACGAGGAGTCTAACACGATCGACCTCAAGCTCTTCGACGGCGCTCTCTACGAGCGGGAAAAACAACGGCCGAGTTTCAGCCAGACCCGTTTTAACACGTACGACCTCAAACTGGAATTCGACGAGGCGTTCAGTCCTATTCGCAAGAAAGAGCGTGGCCCCAAAGAAATGTCGCTGCGCCGGCTGGGAAAGAGCATCCAGCTCAAGGAGAGCAAGGGACTGAGACCCACGGCCGAGCTCATCGAACTCCACCAGAGATTTTCCTTCGCCTTCGCCCCTCTGGTCCTGAGCCTTCTCGCTGTGTCGCTGGTCATGGTCCCGACGCGCTCGCGGGCCAGCCGCTCCTGGGGATTCGCCCTGTGCCTCACCTGGCTTCTCGTTTATTACGGCCTGCTTTCGATGGGAAAGGCGCTGGGGGAACGGGAAATCCTTCCGCCCGCCGTCGCGCTCTGGCTTCCCAATATTGTCGTCGGGCTCGTCGGCATCCGTCTCTTCCAAAAGGCGCTGAAGGAATCTCCTTTCCTGATCCAAAGCAAGTTGGAAGACTTCTCCCTATACCTGAATCGCAAACTCGCCCACTATATGCAAGGAGACTAGCAGCGACATCATGGAACGGACCCATCGCGTAGCCTTGCTGTCGATCGGCGGCATTCTGGACCGTTATATTGCCCGCGGCTTTATCAAGATCTTCGTCATCAGCCTCGCGTGCACCACGGTTCTCTATCTCATCGTGGACTTCTTCGACAGGATTGACAACCTCCTGCAGGCGGGCGCGAGCCTGGGGACGTCGGCGAGATACTTCTTTTTCAAGGCGCCTCTTTTGATCTCCCGCGTGTTCGCCTTCGCGGCCCTCTTCTCTACCCTGTTTTCCCTGGGCATGATGTGCCGGACCCAGGAGATCACCGCGATGCGCGCGAACGGCCTGAGCCTCCGCCGCATGTCGCTGCCTCTTTTTCTGCTCTCCTTCCTCCTCTGCATCTTCACGTTTTTCTGGAACGAGGCCCTGCTTCCCATATTCGCCCGCAAGGCTCAACATATTTACAAGGTGGAAGTCAAAAAGAGCCAACCCAGGAATATCGTTGGCACCAAAGATATCTGGATTCGCGGGCAGGGCACTTTTATCAGCATCGACCATTTCGATCCGAGGAAGATGGTCCTCGAGGGGGTCTCGATCTATTTTTTGGATCGGGACTCCACGCTGAGAGGACTGATCGAGGTGCCGTGGGCCCGCTGGGACGGCGCGCGGTGGGAGACCAAGGGAGGAAGCGAATGGATATTTTCCCCGAGCGGTCAGATGAGCCGGCGCGACCTCGACGCCCCGCTCCCCGTGACGGAGACGCCGGAGGACTTCAAGCTCCTGGCCCGAGAGCCGGAGGAGCTCAGCTTCTTCGACCTGCGAAAACAAATCGTGGATCTTAAAGCCAAGGGTTTTGACACAACGCCGGACGAGGTCGATCTCCAAGTCAAGCTGGCGCTCCCTCTCGTTTCTCCCCTCATGGTCCTCCTCGGCATCCCCTTCGCGCTGAAACAACGCTCGGGAGGGGGAATGGCTCTGAGCTTCGGGGTCACGATGCTGATCGGCTTCGGCTATTGGCTGGTCCTGGCATTCAGCGTCTCGCTCGGTCACAGCGGGGCTTTGCCCCCGTTGGTCGCCGCCTGGCTTCCGAACTTGACCCTGGCTTTGGTCGGGCTGTTCTTCTCTACCGAAGAGGAATAGCACGAGACGTTCAAAACGTTTTAGCAGTTCAATACGTTTAACGATTTGAACAACTTGAACGACTTGAACGATTTGTACCCTGGCGCTTTAAGGGACTAAAGCGGCCCCTGTCAATCCCTCGGCTTCCGGCCACCCGCACATCAAATTCATATTCTGCACGGCCTGGCCCGAAGCGCCCTTGACTAAGTTGTCAATCGCCGTAATCACCGCTAACCGACGGGTGCGCGCGTCGTAGCAAAACCCGATAGCGCAGTCATTGGAACCGCGCACGTCCTTGGTCTGGGGAAAGGAGCCCGCCGGAAGAATACGAATAAAAGGTTCGCTCCGATAAAAGTCCCCGTATAGCTTGGCGAGCTGCTTGTTGTCCAGGGGTTTTTTGAGCTCGACGTAAATGGTCGACAGGATGCCCCGGCTCATGGGCACCAGATGGGGCGCAAAAAAAACCGTAACCCGCCGCCCGGCGATCTCGCCCAATTCCTGCTCGATTTCAGGGGTATGCCGGTGGACACCGACGTTGTAGGCTTTGAAGTTTTCATTGACCTCGCTAAAGGAGAGCTCCACCGCGCTGCTCCTCCCGGCCCCTGTGACACCGGACTTGGCGTCGATCAACACGGTGCCCTGAACCGCTTTCTCGGCGAAGAGCGGAGCCAGACCAAGCACCGCCCCCGTCGGGTAGCAACCCGGATTGGCGACGAGCCGAGCCCTACGGATCTCTTTGCGGTGGATTTCCGTGAGCCCATAGATCGCCTCCCGCAAAAGGTGCGGCGCTTTATGGGCCCGGTACCACCGGCGGTACACCTCTGGATCGTGCAGGCGAAAATCGGCGCTCAGATCGATGACCCGGCGACCGCGCTCCACCAGGCCGGCAACCACGTCCATAGAGGTCTCATGGGGAAGCGCTGCAAAGGCAAGGTCTGCTTGAGAGGCTATCTTGTCCGCGCGGATTTCTTCTAGAACGAGATCGCACCGGCCGGCCAGCGACGGATAAATGTCGCCGATGCGTTTTCCCGCGTGCTGCTGCGATGTGATGGTTTCCAGCCGCACGCGCGGATGGCGCAGCAGGATGCGCAGCAGCTCCACCCCCGCGTAGCCGGTGGCGCCAAGAACGGCCACGCGCAGGGTTGCCCCTTTCCCCCTGGAAGCCTTATGAGACGACAATTTCAACGTTTCGAGTATTGCGGGCGCTTGCGTGCCTTGTGCCGGCCGTACTTCTTGCGCTCCACCGCGCGAGGGTCACGCGTGATAAAGCCGGCCTTCTTGAGCGGCGAGCGGAAATCTGGGCTTACCTGCAGGAGGGCGTGTGTGATTCCGTGACGAATGGCGCCTGCCTGACCGGAGATCCCGCCGCCCTGGACATTCACTTCGGCATCAAAATTCCCCACGGTATGGGTAACCTGGAACGGCTGGAGGACGATCATCCTGGCGGTTTCGCGGCCAAAATAATTCTCCAACGTTTGCTCGTTGACCACGACGCTGCCTTTGCCTTGTTTCAAGTAAACCCGGGCCACGGATGTCTTCCGTCTCCCGGTCGCGTAGAATACCTTCTCTGCCATGCTAATGACTCCTATGCCTTGAGCACCAAGGGCTGCGGTTTTTGCGCCTCATGCGGATGTTCCGACCCGGCGTAGACCTTTAGCTTGGTGCAGAGCCTCCGCCCCAACCGGCTCTTGGGAAGCATGCCCTTGACCGCCAGTCGGATCAGCGCCTCAGGCTTGTCCGTCAACATTTTCTGCGCGCTGGCGGTACGCATGCCTCCCGGATATTCGGAATGCCGATAATAAACTTTGTCCTCTTCTTTTTTCCCAGTGAGCCGGACGCCCCGGGCGTTGACCACGATCACAAAGTCCCCCACATCCTCGTGAGGCGTGAAATTAGGCTTATGTTTCCCCCTCAACACTCTGGCCACTTGACTGGCCAATCGGCCGAGCACCTTTCCCTCAGCATCCACGACATACCACTGACGCTGGGCCAGCGCATCTTGCCTTTTCATCTGATACGTTCCCATAGTGCCTCTTGCTTCAAAAACCGCATTTAAAAATGGCGGGGCCGACGAGACTCGAACTCGCGACCTCCGGCGTGACAGGCCGGCGTTCTAGCCAACTGAACTACGACCCCGCATTTCGTTAATAGTTACTGGTTAATCGTTAATCGTCAAGTCTCCAGTACCAGAATCGTATAGTTGATCAAAACCAGTAACGAATCAACGAATAACTAGTAACGCACTGGTGGGCGGTACAGGATTTGAACCTGTGGCCCCCGGCTTGTAAGGCCGATGCTCTCCCGCTGAGCTAACCGCCCCCTCGGCCGAAAACACCAGCCTCCTACCTTAGACTGGAAACAGCCGATGCCCGGTTACTCGTTCCAAGGCCTTTCCCAGTCTCAAACGACGCGGTGTGATTTAGCTGAGGGAATCTTTTAAGGTCTTACCGGCCTTAAACTTGGCGGCTCGAGAGGAGGCAATCTGAATGGTCTCCCCGGTCTTTGGGTTTCTTCCCGTCCTCGCTTTGCGCTGGGAGACGGAGAAAGTTCCAAAACCCGAGATGTTCACTTTATCCCCGTTCTTCAAAGCGGCAACGATGCCGTCAAAGACCCCGTTGACGATCTCTTCTGCCTTCTGTTTGGGAAGATCCGCCTTGCTCGCAACTGAATCAATCAAGTCCGCCTTTGTCATTTTCCCCCCACCATCCCGCGGCCCCTGCCCGCGGGACATCGCATTTTATAACCACACCAGGGCGCCGGTGTCAATCCGTCTCTTCCAGCGGACCTGAATTTTGCCCGATCTATTGCGGCAAAATGTCCGCCCTCGGGTGTTCTTCATCCTTTTCGTCAAAGGCGGGCGATTCCTCCTTGGTTTCAGCCGGTTCCCGCTTGCGCTTGAAGAGGCTGTCCGGATCGTCCATTAGAAGCGCTTTCTTCAGCACCTCATCCATATGGGAAACCGGCACGATCTCCACCGTCTTTAAGATGGTCGCCGGTATTTCCTCGATATCCTTCTGGTTCTCCTCGGGCACCAGGACCGTCTTGATCCCCCCTCTATGCGCAGCCAGAATCTTCTCCTTCAATCCACCGATAGGGAGGATCCTGCCCCTCAGCGTGATCTCCCCGGTCATGGCCAGGTCGTGCCGGACGGCAATGCGTGTCAGGGCCGAAACCAGAGACGTTGCCATGGTAATCCCGGCAGAGGGACCGTCCTTGGGGATGGAACCCTCCGGCACGTGGATATGCACGTCCACCTTCTGGTAAAAATCCCTCTCCAATCCCAGCTCTTCGGCCCGCGAACGGACATAGCTCATGGCGGCCTGCGCGGACTCCTGCATGACATCCCCCAGCTTGCCCGTGGTGATGAGCTGGCCCTTGCCGGGCATGATCGTCACTTCGGTGGCGAGCAACTCGCCGCCCAGCTCGGTCCAGGCCAACCCGGTCGTCACCCCGATCCTCTGTTCGGCATCGACTTTGCCGTAGCGGTACTTGGGCGGGCCCAGGTACTTGTGGAGGCTCTTGCCTCCAACCTGGATCTTGGAGCTCTTATCGTTCTTGACCACCTCCACCGCCACCTTGCGGCAGATCGAAGCGAGCTCGCGATCGAGATTCCGGACACCCGCCTCCTTGGTATAGTAGCGCACCAGCCCGAGAATCGCGTTATCCGTAAACGCGATATTCTCCGGGGTAAGGCCGTTGGCCCCGCGCTGCTTTTCCACCAGGTACTTCTTGGCGATATTGAGCTTCTCCATTTCCGTGTACCCCGCGATCCGGATGATCTCCATGCGGTCCTGAAGGGGCCGCGGAATGCGGTCCAGGGTATTCGCGGTAGTAATGAACATGACCTTGGAAAGGTCGTAGTCCAGATCCAGGTAGTGATCATTGAAAGCAAAGTTCTGCTCGGGATCCAGCACCTCGAGCAGCGCCGAAGAAGGATCGCCGCGAAAATCCGTGGACATCTTATCGACCTCATCCATCAGAAAGACAGGATTGCTGGAGCCCGCCTTCTTCATCGACTGGATGATCTTTCCCGGCAGCGCCCCGATGTAGGTGCGCCGATGGCCCCGGACCTCCGCCTCATCCCGCACTCCCCCTAGAGAGACACGGACGAATTTTCGCCCGGTCGCTCGGGCAATGGAGCGCCCGAGGGAGGTCTTACCCACGCCGGGAGGGCCTACCAGGCAAAGGATCGGACCCTTCATCTTGCCCACGAGGCTCTGCACGGCCAGGTACTCCAGGATGCGCTGCTTCACCTTCTCCAACCCGTAATGGTCATCTTCCAATACCTTCTCGGCTTCCTTGATATCGAGCTTGTCATCGGTAAACTCGTTCCACGGCAGGCTCAGGATCCAGTCGACGTAATTGCGCACGACCGTTGCCTCCGCCGACATCGGGGACATCATCTTGAGCTTTTTTAACTCCTTTTCGACCTTGTCCCGAGCTTCGGCCGAGAGTTTTTTCTGCTTGATCTTCTCTTCGATCTCCTGAATCTCGTTTTTAAACTCGTCTTTTTCCCCGAGCTCTTTCTGAATGGCGCGCATCTGCTCGTTCAGATAGTACTCCTTTTGCGAGCGCTCCATCTGCTTCTTGACACGGGAGCGGATACGACGCTCCACCTCCAGGATTTCGATCTCCGCGCGCATGTGGCCCAAGACCTTCTCCAGCCGCTCCGCGGCGTTCAGGGCCTCCAAGAGATTCTGCCGATCCTCGAGCTTGATGCCTAAATGGGCGACGATGGTATCCGCGAGCCGCGCCGGGTCGTCGATCGAGGACACCGACATGACCATCTCGGGCGGGATCTTCTTCTTGAGCTTCACGTAGTTTTCAAACGTGCTGTGCACCTCCCGGATCAGCGCCTCTACCTCCGTGTTCCTTTCCACCACCTCTGCGACCTCTTCCACCTCGACAAGGAAGAAATCCGGATGGCTCACAAAGCGCGCGACCTTAGCGCGCTTTTTCCCCTCGATGAGCACCTTGACGGTGCCGTCGGGGAGCTTCAGCATCTGCACGATGTTTCCCAGCACCCCGATGCGATAGATATCGTTTTCCGTGGGCTCGTTGGTCTTCGCATCTTTTTGGGACGAGAGAAAGATCGGCCCCTGCTTCTGGGTGGCCTCCTCTAACGCCCTGATGGACCGCTGCCGACCCACGAAGAGCGGCACGACCATGTGGGGAAACACAATGATATCCCGGAGGGGTAGCAGAGGCACCGTGGCAAGACCGCCGGCCTCTTTGTCCTTGTCGTCTTTTCTATCGTTGCGAAACAACATAACTGTCCCCCTATGCGCTCTCGGCCGCCTTGCTGTAAACGATAAGCGGAGGCTCGTTGCGGGTCACCACCTCTTCCGAGACGATCACTTCCTTAATATTGGGTTGAGAGGGCATCTCATACATGACATCGAGCATGATGTTTTCCATAATCGCCCTGAGACCCCGGGCCCCGGACTTGCGTTTCATGGCCTCTCTGGCGATCGCCCGGAGCGCCTCTTCCGTGAACTTGAGGTGCACGCTCTCCATCTCGAACAGCTTCGAATACTGCTTGGTCAGCGCGTTCTTCGGCTCCTTCAGAATGCGCACCAGCGCGCCCTCGTCGAGCTCATCGAGGGTCGCCAAAACCGGCAGGCGGCCGATGAACTCCGGAATGAGTCCGAACTTTAGCAGGTCTTCGGGTTGCACCTCGTGGAGCAACTCGCTCGCCCGTCGGCCGTCTCGCTCCTCCAGCTCTCCCCCGAAGCCCATGCGCTTGCGCCCGGTCCGCTTCCTTATAATGTCTTCCAACCCGACGAATGCCCCGCCGCAGAGAAAGAGGATATTGGTTGTGTCCACCTGCAGAAATTCCTGCTGCGGGTGCTTTCTTCCCCCCTTGGGCGGCACGCTGGCCATAGTCCCCTCAATGATTTTCAGCAGGGCCTGCTGCACGCCCTCCCCTGAGACATCCCTGGTGATCGACGGGTTGTCCGACTTGCGCGAGATCTTATCGATCTCGTCGATGTAAACGATCCCCCGCTGGGCCTTCTCCACGTCGTAGTCCGCAGCCTGGAGCAGGTTGAGAATAATATTCTCCACGTCTTCTCCAACGTAACCGGCTTCCGTCAAACTCGTCGCATCGGCGATGGTAAAAGGGACCTGCAGAAAACGCGCCAGCGTCTGGGCCAAAAGCGTCTTTCCCGAGCCCGTCGGCCCGAGCAGGAGAATATTGCTCTTCTGCAACTCGACGTCCCCGGTCACCATCTGGTTGTCGATTCTCTTATAATGGTTGTGGACCGCCACGGCCAGGATCTTCTTCGCCCTTTCCTGGCCGATGACGTACTGATCCAGGACGCGCTTGATCTCCGCCGGCTTAGGAACGCTGGAGGACGAGGCGAGGGCCTCCTCGTGATCGCACTCCTCGGCGATGATGTCGTTGCACAGATCGATACACTCGTCACAGATGTATACGGTCGGGCCCGCGATCAACTTGCGGACCTCATCCTGGCTCTTGCCGCAAAACGAGCAAACCAGATTTCCCGAGCGGTCATCACCGTGCTTTGGCATAGAATTCTCGCCTCACTTCTTGCTGTCCGGTCGCGATACTATGACGTCGTCGACCAGTCCGTACTCCTGAGCCTGCTTCCCCGTCATGAACAGATCCCGGTCGGTGTCCTTTTCGATTTTCTTCAGGCTCTGCCCCGTGTGCTTCATCAGGATGTTGTTGAGCTCTTCCCTCATGCGCAGCATCTCCCGCGCCTGGATATCGACATCCGAGGCGGTCCCTTGGAATCCTCCCAGGGGCTGATGGATCATAATCCGCGAATGGGGCAGGGCGTACCGCTTCCCCTTGGTCCCGGCGGCCAGCAGCACCGCCCCCATGCTCGCCGCCTGTCCTACGCACACGGTGGAGATCTGCGGCTTCACGTATTGCATGGTGTCGTATATCGCAAGTCCCGCCGTGACCGAGCCGCCCGGCGTGTTGATGTAGAAGTACACATCCCGCTCCGGATCCTCTGACTCCAAAAAGAGCAGTTGCGCGGTGACCAGGTTCGCGACGTCGTCCGTGATTACAGTGCCGAGAAAAACAATCCGATCTTTGAGCAGGCGGGAATAAATATCATAGGCCCTTTCGCCCCTACCCGTTTGCTCCACCACGATCGGGATGAAGTTCATATCCCCACGGACTCCTTCCACAACATAGCCATTCTAGCTTTTTTTGTCCTTTGCATCAATGGGTGGAGCCACTTCTTTCACCTTGGCGCGCGCCAGCAAGAAATCCACAGTCCGATCGAACGCCATCTGCGAGCGGAGATCCTCTCGGGCATCCTCGCGACGGTAGATTTCTCGAATCGTCGGCC
Source organism: Deltaproteobacteria bacterium RIFCSPLOWO2_12_FULL_60_16 (assembly GCA_001798565.1). Taxonomy (GTDB): domain Bacteria; phylum Desulfobacterota; class Binatia; order UBA9968; family UBA9968; genus UBA9968. The sequence goes on along the minus strand of MGSR01000109.1, from coordinate 3,399 downwards.
CGCGCTCGCCGGCCGCCCTGGCCGCCTCTTCGACCTTTTCCTGGATCTCCTGGTCCGAGACCTCGATTTTCTCCCGGGCGGCGATTTTCTCGACCAGCAGCGTCGTCTTTACCTGCCGCAGCGCGTGAGGCTCGATCTCCTTGCGCATCTGCTCCACGGAAGGCTCCGCCCCGGACGCACCGGCGCCCCGGCTCGCAAGACGACTCTGATTCCGCTCTATGAGGAAACGGATCTGACGCTCCACCATGGCGGGTGGAACTTCAAAAGGGTGGGCTTCGATCAGGCGACTGAGAAGCTTTTCCTTGAGGTCTCTCTCCTGAATTTCCCGAACCTCGCTCTCCAACCGAGCCCGCAATTTCTGTTTCAGCTCTTCGAGCGAGGCGCACTCCCCGTGATCCTTGGCAAAATCATCATCGAGAAGAGGCAGGACCTTTCTCTTGATCTCCCGGACCGTCACGGAAAACGTAGCCACCTTCCCCGCCAGCTCTCGGTTGAAGTGATCTTCGGGGTACGCGACACTAATAGTATGTTCGCCGTTCTTTTTCAACCCGACGAGCGCTGCTTCGAACTCCGGCAGGGCATTTGCCCGGCCCAATTCGAGAAAGGTGTTCTCGCTTTTTCCGCCGGGAAGGGCCTTGCCGTCTACCGAGCCGGCAAAATCGAGCACCACGCAGTCGCCTCGCTCCACTGTGTCACGATCCTCCACGGGCTCAAGCTGCGCATGGGTCTCCCGGAGACGGCCCAAGGCAGCCTCCACTTGCGCATCGTCAACCGGAAGCTTCACCTTCTCTACTTCCAGCCCTGAATAATTGCCGACGTCGATTTCCGGCTTGACCTGGAGCAGCACGGAAAAGGCAAAGGCCTTCCCCTCCTCCAAATCGTTAGCCTCGACTTCCGGACGGGAAACCACATGCAGGCCCCGCTCGCGGATCACTTCTCCCAAGGCCTGCTCCACCAAACGTGTGAGCACCTGCCCCCTCACCTCATCCCCGTAAAAGCCTTTCAAGACGGAACGAGGAACCTTTCCCGGGCGAAACCCTTTGATTCTGGCGCGCTGGCTTACACTTTCGTAGGCGCGGACAAATTCCTCGTTGACAGACTCCGCAGGAAGCTCCACCCGAAGCTTGCGCTCCACTGTGCTCACCGTATCGATGTCGACTTTCATAGACTGGAAAATTCAAACTTGGATTTGTGGTGCGAGAGGGGGGATTCGAACCCCCATGGTTGCCCGCTAGATCCTAAGTCTAGTGCGTCTGCCAATTCCGCCACTCTCGCACCCTCAAAAATTTGGTGGGCCGCCGGAGACTCGAACTCCGGACCCGCTGATTAAGAGTCAGCTGCTCTACCAACTGAGCTAGCGGCCCGCGCAATAACAAGGATGAAAGCGGAAGGCGAAAGTATAAAATTTATCCTTCATCCCTCATCCTTTAGCCTTTTTAAAACTGGGGTGAGTGAAGGGATTTGAACCCTCAACCCCTGGAGCCACAGTCCAGTGCTCTAACCAGTTGAGCTACACTCACCGCATCCTGAGCCATGCTGGCGCGCCAGAAGGGATTCGAACCCCTGACCTACGGCTTAGAAGGCCGTTGCTCTATCCAGCTGAGCTACTGGCGCGGAATCAGTAGGCAGAAGGCAGTATGCAGTCGGCGGAAAACAAAAAAGACGATTTGAACTGCCTGCTGCCCACTGCCGACCGCCCACTGAACTTTTGGTCGGGGCGAGACGATTTGAACGTCCGACCCCCTGCGCCCAAGGCAGGTGCGCTACCAGGCTGCGCTACGCCCCGTTGAAAACAGGAAACCATTTTACACATGCATGGGGTGAAATCAAGGATTGGGGAGGTTCTGTAGCACGAAGGGCAGGGCCTGCGTGAGCTTTGCCAGAGCCTTGCCCCGATGACTGTAGCGTCCCTTGATCGCCCGATCGACCTCCCCAAAGGTCTTGCCCAGAGGAGGATAAAAAAAGAGCGGATCATAGCCGAACCCACGGGGTCCCCTCAGCTCAAAGGCGATCGATCCTTCGCATACGCCGTGAAAAATCCATTCCAGACGCCTGCCCGAAGCGGGGCAACAGAGCGCCATCACGCAGACAAAGCGGGCCCCTCTTTTTTCCCACGGCAGATCGCCCAGGGCCCGGAGCAGCTTCTCGTTGTTTCTCGCATCATCTGCGTCCGCGCCGCTAAAGCGCGCCGACTGGATGCCCGGGGCGCCGTCGAGGGCGTCCACCTCCAGACCCGAATCATCAGCCAAGGTGAGATACCCGGAAAACTCGGCCAACGTCCGGGCTTTTTTCCGGGCGTTTTCCTCGTAGCTCGTTCCGTCCTCGACTACCTCGGGATAGTCCTTAAGAGCGCTCAGAGAAAGCACCTGGATGGGGAGATATTTCAGGACCGCCTCGATCTCCGCGAGTTTACCCGTATTCGTCGTAGCCACCAGGAGTTCCACAACCAAGCAGGCTAGGGTGTCGCGGCCAGCACCTTCTTTTGGACTTTGAGCAGCTCCCGGATCCCCTGCTCGGCGGTCTCGGCCATGCGATCCAGCCGGCTCTTGGTGAAAGGGGCGCTCTCCGCAGTCCCCTGCACCTCGACGAATTTTCCCGACCCGGTCATGACGAAGTTCATATCGACCTCGGCGCCGCTATCTTCTTCGTAAGTCAGATCCAGAAGGACTTTCCCGCCGACGACGCCGACGCTCACCGCGGCCACTGAGTCTTTGATGGGATCCTTCCCGATCGCGCCCTGCTTCAACCAGCGGCGGGAGGCATGGACGAGCGCGACATAGGCGCCGGTAATCGAGGCCGTCCGGGTCCCGCCGTCCGCCTGAATGACGTCGCAATCGATCCACACCGTTTTCTCGCCGAGCTGCTTCAGATCCGCGATCGCCCGAAGGCTCCGGCCGATCAGTCTCTGGATCTCGTGCGTTCTTCCCCCGATTCTCCCCCGCGCCGCCTCGCGGGAAATGCGCACCTGGGAAGAGGAAGGCAGCATCCCGTATTCCGCGGTGATCCAGCCCTTGCCGCTGTTGCGCAAAAAGGGCGGAACCTTTTCCTCCAGCTTGGCCGTGCAGATCACGCGCGTGTCTCCCACCTCGATCAACACCGAGCCGTCGGCGTGCTTGATGTAGCCCGGGGTGATGACGATGGGCCGCAGCTGCCGTTCTTTTCTTCCGTCCGCGCGCATGGCTAACTGTTAAGGTGAAACACGACCATTTTGAGCTCGGTCATTTCCTCGACCGCGTAGCGCGGCCCCTCTTTGCCGAAGCCCGAGTCTTTGAGGCCGCCGTAAGGCATCAGGTCCACGCGCCACTGTGATCCCCAGTTGACGTGAAGGTTTCCCGCCTCCGCTTCGCGGGCGAACTTCATCGCCCATTCGACATTTTCGGTGAAAATGCCGGCGGCCAG
>MGSR01000108.1 GCA_001798565.1 Deltaproteobacteria bacterium RIFCSPLOWO2_12_FULL_60_16 | reverse complement strand
TGACGTCGTCATCTCGAATTGCGTCATCAATCTTGTGCCCGACAAAGGGAGGGCCTTCAGCGAGGCGTTCCGGGTGCTCAAGCCGGGTGGCAGAATTATGATCTCAGATGTCGTGTTGTTGAAGGAACTGCCGGATTCCGTCAAAAGCTCAATTGAGGCGTATGTTGGCTGTCTTGCCGGGGCCATGCTGAAGCATGACTATTTGGCAACCATAGAACAAGCCGGATTTCAGGAGGTCAGGATTATGGACGAGGCGTTTTTTGGTCTCGACTGTATGGTTAATGATCCAACGGCGAAATCCGTTATTGAGAGCCCAAATCTGACTCCCGAGGAAGTAATCGGGATTGCAAGGTCGGTTGTAAGTATAAAAATCTGTGCGGTTAAGCCGTCTGAGACAGCGTAGCAAGCAATTGACACGATTGCCTAACAACCGGTTGGGGTCCGACACTCGCAAAACTCGCCTCGCGCTCAGCTTAAAGCGTTAACTCTCTAATTGAATTCAATTCTCCTACCATTAGATCCTGCGAATCAGCTTGCTCGGCTTGCCTGGTTTATTTCTTTGGCGAGGATATCGTTTATAAAGGGCTGATAGGGAAGCCCCTTGGAAACGGAAAACTCTGGTGAGATCGGCGTTCTTGACTTGTCTATAAGTCCAGATATATATTTGGTCATATAGTTAATCGGGGGACAAGATGGAAAAGATCATACCTATTTCGGACCTGCAGACGCGGGCGAAGAAGATCGTCGAGAGCGTGAAGCAGACGCGGGACCCGGTGATCATTACGCAGAGGGGCCGGCCGGCCGCCCTCTTGGTCAACTACGAGGACTACGAGGGGATGGTGGCCACGCTTGAGGAGATGAGCCAGCCGGATTGGCGGGAGAGGCTGGCTGAAGCCGAGCGGGACTCGAAGGCTGGAAAGGGCGTCGAATTAGAGGACTTTAAGGCCAAACGGGCGCGACGTGCCAAGAAGGGTTAAACTCCTTCCGCGGGCTCAGGCAGAGCTTGAGGCGCTGCCGCCCGCAGTGCAGGACCAGATCATCGCCAAGCTCGACCTTCTCCGCGATTTTCCCGAGCTTGGCCCGGCCATGTTCGATGCCTTCAGGGGCTATCGGGCGTTTCTGGCGGCAAGAAACACTTACCGGATCGTTTACAAGATCATTTCGGATGATTTGATTGAAGTCGCCTATGTCCGCCACTGCGCGAGGCAGTTTCGCCTCCGGCTCATCAGGGGTAGAGGCGATAGAGGTTAAGGGCTGCGCTGTCCTATGTCCCCCGCCGGTTGCCGTAGAGCTCGATCTGGAGGCGAGGGGTGTAGCGAAAGCCATGCTGCTTGCAGAGGTCCACGATCCAGCGCGCCTTCTCGGAAAGCTCTCTTTTAGTTCTCCCCTGGGCCATGACGAGGACGCGGTCACGATCGACGTTTTTGAGGCTTTTTAGAACCCTCTCGATCTCGGCGAAGTCCTTTTTTTTGTCGGCGACAAACTTGAGCTGGTAATCGTATCCATCCACAAACCGCTGGATGACCGGAAAATCGAGCCGGCGCTCCTCGTGCATCCGCGCGAACCGACCACCTTCCCGTTTCCACGGCGTAGAGTTGGAGAGCTTCGGGCTCATCGACACGAGATCGCACGCTATCGGCTTAAAGATAGTCGCTGCGGTCTCCATCGTGATGTGGTAATCTGTTTTTTTGAGCCTAACCGTCAGCTCCTCGATCTCCGGCGCTAGTAGCGGTTCTCCGCCGGTCACCACGACGTGCGAGGTCGGGTGACGCTTAACCTCCGCAAGGATCTCGTGGATGCTCCAGTCTTCTCCTTCGGGCTTCCAGGAGGTATAGGGCGTATCACACCACACACAGCGCAGATTGCAGCCTGAGGTTCGGATAAAAGTCGAAGGGGCGCCCAAGAGAGCGCCCTCGCCCTGGATGGAATAGAAGAGTCCAGAGATGCGCACGGAGTCAGTTTACCAAGGGCAATCAAAGGATGCCAGATTGATAAACGGCCTGTGACTACCTTGACTGACCTAAGGCATGTGGTAAAAATAGAAGGTTAATTCATGCCTGCGGATAAAGAAGCACTATTGGCGGAAGAAATTAGCCTGAGAAGACTCAGGCGCAGCATGGATATCACGGCGGCTCTCCTCTCGCAGGCGGATCTCACCCTCAACGAGGCGCAGAAACTCGTTGCCGGCGCCAAGAGGACGGCGTTGGAGCTTTTCCCCGATAAAGAGGAGACGTTCGACCTCATTTACGGCTCCCGTTTCCGCCGGATTTTGGCCGAGAGGTATCAGCTCCAGTGAAGACATTTTGGATTTTGGATTGCCGATTTTGGATTAATCTAAAATCCAAAATCTAAGATCGAAAATTAGCCATGAGCCAGGATTGGATTCGCATCCGCGGCGCGAACCAGAATAATCTCAAGAACCTCGATATCGAGATTCCCTTGAACGCCCTGACCGTGGTCACCGGGGTCAGCGGCTCGGGGAAATCCACCCTGGCCTTCGACATCCTCTATGCCGAAGGCCAAAGACGCTACGTCGAGAGCTTCTCCGCCTATGCCCGGCAGTTTCTCGACCGCATGGATAAACCCGACGTCGAGAGCATCGAGGGAATCCCTCCAACCATCGCTATCGACCAGAATCGCCCGGTCAAGACCTCCCGCTCCACGGTGGGAACCATGACCGAACTGCATGACCACCTGAAACTGCTCTTTTCCAAGATCGCCGCCCTGTACTGCAAAGGGTGCGGCAGGGTGGTGGAGAGGGATACGGCGCAGTCCGTCTTCAGAAAACTCGACGGCATACCGGAGGGGACGTCTCTGATCTTGACCTTCCCCCTTTTTTTGTCGGACTCGGTTTCCTGGGGCGACGTGAGGGAGGGGCTGCTGCGGGCGGGCTTTCACCGCCTGTTGCGCGGTCAGGAGATAGGCGAGCTGGAGGAGGCCGAGGAGCCTGCGCGAGACGCCGGCAGCGTGGAAGTGGTGGTCGATCGCTTCAGCTATCGCGCTGCGGCAAGGAAAAGGATTGCGGATTCTCTGGAGCAGGCCTTTCACTTCGGTAAGGGGAGGCTGAACCTCCACTTTCCGGAGCAGGGCTGGCGCCGGGAGCCCTTCAGCAGCCACCTCCATTGCGCGCACTGTGATCTCTCCTATCATGACCCGGTGCCCAATCTTTTCTCGTTCAACAGTCCCCTGGGCGCGTGCGAGACCTGCCGCGGCTTCGGCCGCGTGATCGACATCGACTGGGAGCTGGTGATCCCGGATCCGTCCAAGGCCTTAAGCGAGGGGGCGATCAAGCCCTGGACGACCAAGCCGCGAAGATTCCAGAGGCTTATGGAGTTCTGCGAGCGCCGGAGAATCCCGACCAAGAAACCTTTCAAGGAGCTTACCGAAAAGGAGAGAAGGCTCGTTCTCGAAGGAGACGCGGAGTACAGAGGCGTGCGCGGCTGGTTCCGCCGGCTGGAGCGGAAGAGCTACCGGGTGCACGTCCGGGTATTTCTCTCTCGCTATCGGGCCTATCTGCTGTGTCCCCGGTGCCAGGGCACGCGGCTCAAGCCCGAAGCCCTCTACTACCAGGTGGAAGGAAAAAGTATCGCCGAGTTGAGCGGCATGAGCGTGGCGGAGGCCCGGCGTTTCTTTGAGGATCTGAAGCTATCGGGAGGGAGCGATCAGATAGCCAGCCTGATCCTCGACGAGATCCGGCGCCGGCTTAATTATCTGGCGGGAGTCGGCCTGGAATATCTCACCCTGGACCGCCAGTCCCGCACCCTGTCCGGAGGCGAGCTGGAGCGGGTCGATCTCACGACTGCGATCGGCTCTTCTCTGGTGAATACCCTCTATGTGCTCGACGAGCCCTCCATCGGGCTCCACCCGCGCGACAGCCGCCGCCTCGTGGAGATCCTCCATCGTCTGCGATCCAATAACAACACCGTCGTGGTGGTGGAGCATGATCCGGAGATCATCAAGGAGAGCGACTTCATTGTGGACCTCGGGCCCAAGGCCGGCGCCGAGGGAGGAAAGGTGGTTTTCGCCGGTCCCTATAGAGAGCTGCTGAATAGCCAGGAGTCGCTGACGGCAGCCTATCTTGCGCAACGGAAAACCATCCCCTTTCCTTCGCGCCAGCGCCGTCCGATCCCCCGGCGGAGTCTGAAAATCTCCGCGGCCGCGGCCAATAATCTCCAGAAGATCGACGTGGAGATCCCGCTCGGCCTTTTCGTTTGCGTCACCGGCGTCTCCGGCTCGGGCAAGTCGAGTCTGGTGGACGAGGTGATCTACCGCAATGTGAAGAAGCTCAAGGAATCGCCCGGCGCCACGGTGGCCCAGTGCGCCGGCATCGAAGGAGTGGACAAAATCTCCGAGGTCGTACTGGTCGATCAGTCGCCGGTGGGAACGACCCCGCGCTCCAATCCGGCGACCTACATGAAGGTTTTTGACGCGATTCGGCGGCTGTTCGCCGCGGCCGAGCTCTCCCGTCTCAGAGGCTACACCCCCTCCACCTTTTCGTTTAACGTCGAAGGGGGGAGATGCGAGACCTGCCGCGGCGAGGGATTTGAGAAGGTCGAAATGCAGTTTCTCTCGGACGTCTACACCTCTTGCAGCGAGTGCCAGGGAAGCCGCTATCGAGAGGAGATCCTGGAGGTGGTGTATCGCGGCCGCAACATCCGTCAGATATTGAACTTGACGGTGGCCGAGGCCGCGGAGTTTTTCAAGGAATCCCCCGAGATCCGCTACGGGCTTCAGCCGCTGCGCGCCGTCGGGCTGGACTACATCCGGCTGGGGCAGCCGCTCACCACCCTTTCCGGCGGGGAGTCGCAGCGGCTGAAGCTCGCCTCCCACATCGCCCGGGCGAGAAAGTCAGGCACGCTCTTCATTTTCGACGAGCCCACCACGGGCCTTCACTTCTACGACGTCGAGCGGCTGCTGCGCGCCCTGCAGGAACTGGTCGACCAGGGCCACTCGGTCGTTGTCATCGAGCACAACATGGAGGTCGTCAAGTGCGCCGATTACGTCATCGATCTCGGACCCGAGGGGGGCGATGGCGGAGGATTCATCGTGGCCGCCGGGACTCCCGAAGAGATAGCGCGCGTCGGGAAATCCCATACGGGCCGTTATCTCAGCCCTCACTTGCAAAAAGAGGCGCCGTCTCCCTTCACGCCCCTCCTCGAAAAAAGTTTAACGGTTGAAGGGTTCCAGGGTTTAAAAAACGGACAGAACGCGATCACCATCGTCGGGGCGAAGGAGCACAATCTCAAAAACATCCAGTTGGACATCCCGCGCGACCGCTTCGTCGTCATCACGGGCTTGAGCGGGTCGGGGAAATCCTCTCTGGCGTTCGACATCATCTATGCCGAGGGGCAGCGGCGCTATATCGACAGCCTGTCCGCCTACGCGCGCCAGTTCCTCAAGGTGATGGCCCGTCCCAACGTGGATTTCCTTTCCGGCATCCCGCCCACGGTCGCCATCGAGCAGCGCCTGAGCCAGGGCGGCAAGAAATCGACCGTGGCCACGGTTACGGAGATTTATCATTACTTAAGACTGCTCTATTCCAAGGTGGGAAAACAGCACTGCGTGCAGTGCGGCCGTCAGATCCGATCGCTGACCAAGAGTCAGATTTTCGACCGCGTCTCGCGCGTTCACCGGGGAAAAGAGGTCGCCGTCTTGAGCCCGATCGTGAGGGGGAGGAAAGGATTTCATAAGGAAGTGATCGCGGGAGCCAGGAAGCTTGGCTATCGCAAGGCGCGGATCGACGGAGAGCTGGTCGATCTCAAGGCGGCCAGGCTGCTGGAGGGGCTGGAGCGCTACCGGGAGCATGACATCGACATCGTGATCGGCAGGGCCAAGGCCGGAGGCCGGGCGGTGGAGGCGATGGTGGAGCAGGGATTGCGCCTGGGAAACGGCGTCATCCATCTGCTCTCGCCTGCCGGAGAGCACGTCTACAACCAGCGCCTCTTCTGCCTCCATTGCGGCATCGGCTACGAGTCCCCGGATCCCAGACTCTTCTCGTTTAACAGCCGCCAGGGGGCCTGCCCGCAGTGCAACGGCATGGGATTCGACATGGAATTCGACCCCGAGCTGGTGGTCGGCGATCCCGGCAGGCCATTGACCCAAATGGTTTCGTCGCTGCTGTCATCCGCGCCCGCGAGGGCGGCGGATCTCAAGCGCTCGCTCCAGCGCCTGCTGAGAGATCTCAGGGAAAAACACGGGATTGACGTGGAGCGGCCGTTTTCGCGCCTGACGAAAAAACAGCGAGAGCTGGCGCTTGAGGGCGGGGGGGATCGCTCCAAGTTTCGCGGCCTGCTTCCGTACCTGCGGGGACTGGTGCGGGAAGAGGAGGACGGCCTGAGCGAATTCCTTTCTCAGTTGATGACCGAAACACCCTGCGCCGCCTGTCACGGCAGGAGACTCAACGCCCGCGCCCAGGCGGTCAAGGTCGATGGCCGCGCCATTTGGCAGGTCACCGCTCTCTCCATCCAGGACGCGCGGGACTATTTTCGCGCCCTCGAGGTCGGCCTGGGCGAGAACGGCGGATCCGAGAGGGACCGGGCGGTAACGGAGAAGGTCCTCAGGGAAATCGAGCAGCGGCTGAGCTTTCTCTCGGAGGTCGGGCTTCCCTATCTCACGCTGGATCGGCGCGCCGACACCCTTTCCGGCGGCGAGGCGCAGCGCATCCGGCTGGCGGCGCAGCTCGGCTCCAACCTGCGCGGGGTTTGCTACATCCTCGACGAGCCCACCATCGGGCTGCATCCGCGTGACAATGGAATGCTCCTCGGCACGCTCCGGCGCCTGGAAGAGGTGGGGAACACCGTCCTGGTCGTGGAGCACGACGAGAGCACGATTCGATCGGCGGATTTAATAGTGGATCTGGGACCAGGGGCGGGGCTTCACGGCGGCAACGTCGTGGCCATGGGCACGCCCGGGGAGATCATCGACAATCCCCACTCGCCCACCGGCGCCTTTCTCAGGGCCGACAGAGAAAGGCTCTGGCCCAGCCGCTCTTTCAACGGCTCGCCCTGGCTTAAGATTCGGGGCGCGAGAGCGAACAATCTTAAAGGCATCGATGTCCGCTTTCCCCTGGCGGCCTGGAGCTGCGTCACGGGAGTGTCCGGCTCGGGAAAGAGCACGCTGGTGAAGGAGGTCCTTTACAAGGGACTCAAGATCAAGCTCGGCCAGTTTGCCGGCCGCCCGGGAGGCCACAAGGAGATTGCCGGGTGGGAGCGGCTGGAGCGGGTAGTGGAGGTGGACCAGAGCCCGATCGGCAAGACCCCGCGCTCGATACCCGCCTCTTACGTCGGCTTTCTCGATGAGATCCGCCGCATCTTTGCCCTCACCCCGGAGGCCAGGCTGCGCGGCTACGCGCCGAACAGGTTCTCCTTCAACGTCAAGGGAGGAAGGTGCGAGGAGTGCGCCGGGCAGGGAAAGATCCGCAAGGAGATGAGTTTTCTT
>MGSR01000107.1:5493-7875 GCA_001798565.1 Deltaproteobacteria bacterium RIFCSPLOWO2_12_FULL_60_16 | reverse complement strand
CGACCGGGTTCGGCCCTTTCAGGAGCTCCACCAGAGAAGCGGCGGCCACCTCCGGAGTTCCCATAAATACAATGCGCATGGACGTGGAGAGAAACGTTGCTTTATATCATGAGGCGGGGACTTTCAGCCTGCGGCTTGCCGCTACGCAGCATCTTTTTGAGCCGCCGGGTGTAGAGGTCGCGCTTTAAGCGGCTGATGCGGTCTATAAAAAGCTTGCCGTCGAGGTGATCGATCTCATGCTGGAGAGCGACCGCCAGGAGCCCCTCCCCGGCGACGCTGACTTCCTGCTCTTTTTCATTGAGCCCCACGACCTCTACCCGAGCCGCCCTTTTGACCTCGGCCGTGAAGTCGACGACGCTCAGGCATCCCTCTTCCCAGAGCAGCTCCCCCTCGGCGCGGCGGATCTCGGGATTGACGAGTTTTAGGAGATTTTTGCCGGGATTTTCGTAGTCCACATCCAGGACGATAATGCGCTGGGGCGCGCCCACCTGCGGGGCCGCCAGACCCACTCCCGGCGCGGCGTACATGGTCTCCACCATGTCATCGATCAGGCGCGCGGTCTCCGCCGTGATGCCTTTGACCGGCAAGGCGACCCGCTGCAAAACCGGATCGGGATATTTGAGAATCGGCAGAACCGCCACAGCTTAATTTTCATAACATATTATAAGGATCTACATCAATGTAGAGCCGGTCGGTTCGTGACGCAGGGAAGATCGCCCGCGCCTGGCCGGCAAACGCCAATAACGGCGAGCCGCTCTTTCCCTTGAGCAAGATCTGCCAGCGATAGCGGCCGCGCAGCTTCATGATCGGCGCCCGCGCCGGCCCGAGGATCTCGATCTTTTCCCGAAACAGGCCATTTCCTTCACGCCTGGCCCTCAGCTCTTCGCCGAGCATCTTCGCCTTGGCTTCGATCTGCTGGGATTGCGGACCTTCTATACGGAGGTGCGCCAGCCGGCTAAAGGGCGGGTAATTGAGGGCACGGCGAAACTCTATCTCCGAGGCAAAAAGGCCTTTGTAGTCGTGGCTTATGATGTGCGGAAAGGCGTAATGATCCGGAGCATAGGTCTGGATGATGACCCGTCCCGGCTCTTTTCCCCTGCCGGCCCTTCCCGCCACCTGGCTGAGCAGTTGAAAAGTTCTCTCCACGGCCCGGAAGTCGGGGAGATTCAAAGACAGGTCGGCGAGGATCGCCCCCACCAGCGTCACGCCGGCGACGTCATGCCCCTTGGTGATCATCTGCGTGCCCACCAAGACGTCGATCTCCCCTCTTTCCCATCGCCTGATCAGCCGCTCTTGCGAGCCTCTCTTGCTCGTGGTGTCCCGGTCCATGCGGGCGATGCGCGCTTCCGGCAGGAGGCGCTGGAGATCCTGCTCCACCTGTTCGGTGCCGAACCCTATGCCCGAGAGGGTCGAGTTGCCGCATTGCGGGCAGTGATCGCCGGCAGGCCTGGCAAAGCCGCAGTGGTGGCAGTAGACCATCCGCTGGCCCAGGTGAAAAGTCATGGAGACGCTGCAATGGGCGCAGCGCAGCACGAAACCGCACAGACGGCATTGGAGAAAGTTGGCGAAACCGCGGCGATTGAGGAAAACCAGACTCTGATAGCCGCGGGCGAGGTTTTCGTGCAGCGCCGCTCTCAGGCGGGAAGAAAAAAGGCCGAAGCCGGAGCCCTGGGCGCGAGCGCCTTCCCCCGGGTCTTTGGTCGCCTGCCCACCGGCCAGGAACTCCTCTCTAAGATCCACTACCTCCACAACCGGCAGCGCTCTTTGCTCGACCCGCTGGCTCAGCTCTAACAGGCGATAACGCCCTTGCCGGCAGTTCTCGAAGCTCTCGATCGAAGGCGTCGCCGAGCCCAGGATCACCGGACAGCCCGCGAGCTTGGCCCGCACCACCGCCAGGTCCCGGGCATGGTAACGGAGACCCTCTTCCTGTTTGTAAGAAGGGTCGTGTTCCTCGTCGACGACGATGAGGCCGAGATCGGGCAGCGGGGCGAAAACAGCCGAACGGGCGCCCACGACCACGTCGACGTTGCCGGCAAGAGCCTGCCACCACTGCGCCCAGCGTTCCGAGCCGGTGAGCGAGCTGTGCAGAACGCCGACCCTGCCGGGAAAACGCTTGTGGACCCGGTCCAGGAGCTGCGGCGTCAGGGAAATTTCCGGCAGCAGGATGAGGCTCCGTTTGTGAAGCCTCCGGGTCTCTTCTATGGCGCGGAGATAGACCTCGGTCTTGCCGCTGCCGGTGACTCCGTAGAGGAGAAAAGTTTCGAAGCCTCCTTTTTTTAACCGTCCTTGAATAATCTCCAGGGCCCGTTGTTGCTCTGTGGTGAGGGAAAGCCTGTCGGAACTTTCGGATGCCTGGTCGCTCACGGTCAAAGACTCTGCTAT
>MGSR01000107.1:1022-5460 GCA_001798565.1 Deltaproteobacteria bacterium RIFCSPLOWO2_12_FULL_60_16 | reverse complement strand
GATCTCCACGGCCCCTAGTTTTACCAGCCGGTTCAGTGGCCGATACAATCCGCCTCGCGGGAAAGCGCGCACGAGACTTTTGAGGGTTGCCCTCCCGCCCTTTTTTTTTAACGCGTCGAAGATCTTCCGTTCCATTCCTTGACCCAGGGAAAACTCACCCGGCCGGCAGCAGAGCACCCGGTGGCTTTGGGTTCTCAGGCTGGGAGGGAGGATGGTCGTGACGACGTCACCGAGCGGGGCAAGATAGTATCGGGAAACCCAGCGGATTAGCTTCAGGAGAGAATGATCGAGGATGGGCCGCTCGTCCAGTATCGCCAAAATCTCCTTGACGCCCTTTAGAGAGGTCTCCTCTAGGGTATCGACCACCACCCCTGTGACCTTGCGCTGGCCCAAGGGCACTGAGACCCTCATGCCGATCCTCATCTCCCCTTTCAGGGGCGGCGGGACCGCGTAGATCAGGGGCTCCTTCAAGGGAGAGGGAATGACTACTCGGGCGAACTTTCCCTCTCCCCTCTCCATAAGTGGATTTTTACCCAGTCAAAACCATAAAAGCAATATCGCGATCCGGCGCCGGGTCGGCGAATGTCCATTTTTGTAATCCGATACCACAAATTGTTAATTTCGCTCATTTAAAGACAATTTTGGGCTCATGGGCATATCGAAAGATAGATAACGAATTCGGTTGGTTACGCGGCTTCCGGGGGGTCGGGCCGCCCTTGCACTGTTTTTGCATCTGCCTCCCAATATTGTGGCGCGCGGAGATTTCAAAAAGAGTTCTATTGGAGCGGTTATAACTAATTATATTTAATTATAAGTAACCGCGGTGTTGACAACGATTATACCCTGGCGGATAATACCTGCTTTGCGAGGCGTCGAGTGTGTGACGAAGGGATGTGAGGATGGATTATAGGAACAACGTGAGAAAGATTCGCGAGGCCAAGATGTTGAGCAAGGCCGAGCTGGCGAGGATGGCGGGTATTTCTCCCCTGACCATAGACCGGATCGAGAGAGGCAAGAGCTGCCGCGTCGCCACCAAGCGGAAGATACTCCTGGCCTTGGGTCTTAAGATCAGTCAAAAAAACAGGGTCTTTAGACAATGAACATTCCTATCCCCCCGTTCCTGAAAAATATCAATTTCAGCGGCCTGAACCCGTTCAGAAAAGAAGGGGGATTCATTGCCCTCGACATCGGCTCCAGCTCCATTAAGATGGTGGAGGCGGCCGGGGAGAAGAGCGGTTACCGGCTGGCCAGCGTGGGCATCCTGCCGCTGCCGCCCACGGCGGTTCAGAACAATATGGTGGCGGACAAGGACGTCGTCGTCAAAACCATTCAGAGCCTGATCCAGGCCAATGGTATCAAGGCAACCCAGGTGGTTTCTGCGGTTCCCGGCAGGGCGGTCATTATAAAAAAGATTCAGCTCCCCGCTCAGGAACAAGCGGAGCTTGAGGCCAACGTCGAATTTGAGGCGACCAATGTGATCCCGGAAAGTCTGGAGAACGTCAATCTCGACTACCAGGTCCTGAGCTACGTCGAGGATGGCAGCAAGATGGACGTGCTGCTGGTGGCGGTCAAGAAAGAGATTATCAACAGCTACACCCAGGTGATCCAGGAGGCGGGGCTGACGCCCGCGATCATGGATGTCGATTACTTTGCGATGGAAAATATGTACGAGGCGAGCTACGAAATTCAACCGGACACGGTGGTGGGGTTGATCCATGTCGGAGCGCGCTATACCAGCATCAACGTGCTGAAGAACGGGGTTTCTACATTTACCGGCGATCTCCAGGTGGGTGGGGAGGCGTTTACCGAAGGCCTGGTGCAGGCGCTGCAGATCTCTTATGACCAGGCGGAGACCTTTAAAGTTACTGGTTCGCTGGAGGGCAAAAAGAACGCCGATCTTCAGTCGCTGCTGAAGCCCTCGTGTGAGTCCCTGGCCGAGGAGGTGAGCCGCACGCTGAGCCTTTACGCCGGCATGGCGGCGGAAGAGGGTATCCACAGCATCTATCTGAGCGGTGGGAGCGCCAAAGTTCCCGGGCTTTGCGCCCTGTTGGGAGAGAAGATGGGGGTCCCGGTGCAGCTGGCCGAGCCCTTCCGCGGTTTCAACGTGGCCCGAACCATCGACAAGGACTATCTGGCGGAGTCCGCCCTCCTATTAGCGGTCGGGGCCGGGCTTTCCATCAGGAGGCCGGGAGACAAATGATTCGCATCAATCTCCTTCCCGTCAAAGAGATCACAGCGGAGGTCGGTCGGCGCCAAGATCTGCTCGTTGCGGGGCTATCTGTGAGCATGACTGCGGCCCTTGTGGTGGGCCTCTATATGTTCCAGTCCTATCGTCTATTCAGCCTCGGTTCGGAGGCGAGCGGTCTCAAGAAGGAAATCGAGGCGCTCAACGTGCAGCTGAAAGAGGTCGGAGATCTCCAGCAAAAGGTCCAGGCCCTGGAGCAGAAAATCAAAGTGATCGACGATTTGACCAAAAAGAAGGTCGGGCCGGTCAAAATTATGGAGAGCCTGTCTCTGGCGACCCCTGCCAGGCTTTGGCTCACGGAATTCAGAGAGTCCGGGGGGAATTTGACCCTTGGCGGCTTGGCCGTGGACAATCAAACGGTCGCCGACTTTTTAAAATCCCTGGCCACTTCCGCTTATTTCGCCAACGTCGATCTGGTCGAGACGACCCAGGTGGAACAGGAGGGCGTCCCGTTGAAGAAATTTTCCATCAGGTCACAGCTCCTCTACCAGGCTGCTCTCCCTCCGGCATCACCGCAGAAGCCGGCTGCGCCGCCCGCTCCGGCTAAGGGGAGTAAGTAACGTGCAAGAGTTACTGGACCGCATACTGGGCCTGCCGCAGCAGCAGAAGCTGGCGGCGCTTGGGGTCCTGATCCTGCTCATATTGGGGCTGGATTATTTTTTCCTCTATGCGCCGCGCTCCGACGAGATCTCGAAGCTTGCTCAGGAGATCGAGAACGGCCGCGTTGAGCGGGACAAGAAGAAGAAGGAAGTGGCCAACATACCGAAGCTCAAGCAGCAGATGGTAGAGCTCGACGGCAGGCTCAAGGAAGCGGTGGCCCAGCTCCCGGACCGCAAGGAGATTCCGGACCTTCTCAGCACTATCTCGTCGAAGGTTAAGGAGGCCGGGCTGGAGATCCTGGTTTTTCGTCCGCGGGGGGAGAACCTCCAGGAATTCTACGCCGAGATCCCGGTCGATATCGTGGTTAGAGGCGGGTTCCACAACGTGGTGACTTTTTTTGACGAGGTCGGGAGGATGAGCCGGCTGGTCAATATCAGCAACATCGAGCTTAGGAATCCCAAAGCCAGCGGGGATCTGATGGTCATGGAAGGGTCGTCACTGGCCACCACCTTTCGCTTCCTGGATGAGGCCGAGCGCGCGCGGATGGCGGCCCAGAAGGTGGCTGCGGCTAAAAAGAAGTAAGTGATATGAAAAAGAAGCTATTTGTTTACGTCCTGTTCGGGTCTCTGCTGTTTCACGCGGGTGGGAGCGCGCAGGAGGAAAAGGGGACTCCGTCGCAAAAGACCAAAGAGGCCGTGGAAAAGTTCAAGAAGGCCCCCTCGGCCGTCGGGTCGGGCGTGGAGGCTCTCAAAGAGGCGGGAAAATCGAAGCTTCAGGAAATGCTCGGAGGCAAAGAGGCGGCAAAGCCCGTCAAGGCTGCAGCCGGGATCGGCGACTTGCCCGCCAAGAAGCCGGAGCCGCCCGCGCCGCCGCGCTATTCTTCGGCGGGAAAACGCGACCCGTTCCGCCCGCTGTCCCAAAAACCGAGGGCGGCCACGCGGGCGCGGGAGAATCTCTCTCCGCTGGAGCGATATGAGATCGGGCAGCTTAAACTGGTGGCCGTGGTGTGGGATATCAAAGAGCCCAAGGCGATGGTGGAAGACGCTACCGGGCTTGGCTACATCGTAAAGATCGGCACCCTGGTGGGCCCTAACGAAGGTAAGGTCAAAGCCATCAAGCCCGGTGAAGTGGTGATCGAGGAGAGCTTCGTTGATTTCTACGGCGCGAAAAAGAACCAGGAAATCAGCATGAAGCTGCCCGTAGAGCAGTAGATGGTAAGGAGTCTCGTTATGATTCTTTCAAGTGTAAGGATGCGGAAAATTTTTCTGAACACACCCGCCATCGCCCTTGTCCTTTTGGGAGGCGCCGTGGCCGGCGCGGTGATCGGCTGCAGCGCCATGAGCATCGAGGAGGAGAAAACCGCCCAGGCGGCAACGCCGCAAGCGGCTCCGCCCCAGGCCCAGGCGCAGCGGAAACCTCAGCCGCTGGCGAGCGTGAAAGAGGCCACGCTGCAGGATCAACCCTTTAACATTCAGCAGCTTTCTGTCGGCGAAGAGCGCGGCCAGACCACCCTGCGGGTCAAGTTTTCCGCCCCGGTTACCCAGTACCGCCATTTTACGCTCACCATACCCTCGCGCATCGTTTTGGACATCT
>MGSR01000107.1:0-989 GCA_001798565.1 Deltaproteobacteria bacterium RIFCSPLOWO2_12_FULL_60_16 | reverse complement strand
CTTTTAACGTCAACACCCATTGGCTCGCCACGACGAGGGTCAGCTCCAGCGAAGGATATCTGCGCGTGGTGATGGATGTTACTGCGGGCACTGTTCCAGCGTATGTGGTGGAACCGGAAAACGGCGGTTTGAAGATCGTCGTCGGGCCGGTCAATCCGCAGCACACGGCCAAGAAGGATCTGCAATTGATTCAAGGCGGAAAACGGACGGACGTGCAGGTGGCCGGCGCCAAGGCTGGGGTTGCTGAGGCCGGCGCACAGGCCCCCTCTGCCCAAGCGGCAGCGACCGGCGAGAAAAAGTACAGCGAGCAGAGAATTTCCCTCGACTTTAAAGATGCGGATATTAAGAACGTCTTCCGCCTTCTGGCCGAAGTGAGTGGCGACAATATTATTGTCACGGATGATGTGGTGAAAAAAGTCACGCTTCGCTTGGTAGATGTTCCATGGGACCAGGCCTTGGATCTTCTCATCCAAACCAATGGGCTGGACAAATTGAGAGAAGGAAACGTGGTGCGCATTTCCACCACCGCGCGATTTAAAACCGAGAGTGACCAGCGCACCGCGGCGAAAAAGTCCAAGGAGAATGAAGAAGAGCTTCAGACCGCCTACATGAGCGTCAATTACGCCAAGGTGAAGGACCTGGAGGCCAAAGTTAAGTCGGGCCTGAGTGGCCGGGGGACGCTGGTTGCGGACGAGCGAAGCAACACGCTAATCGTGCGCGACATCAAAAAGGGCATTGACGAGGCCAACACGATCGTCAGCAGGCTCGACACCCGCACGGCGCAGGTGCTCATCGAGTCGAACCTTATCGAAACGACGCCGACCTTTGCCCGCGCCCTGGGTATACAGTTGAATTTTGACAGCCCGATTCATGACAACGTCCCCGACAGCACCGGGCGCGGCGTGCAGATCCGCGTCCCGTTTCAAGCAGGATCCCCGGCCGGGGCCACGCCGTTCTTTTCGGTTCTCCAAGACAGGCTCGGCTCGTTC
>MGSR01000106.1:11282-12081 GCA_001798565.1 Deltaproteobacteria bacterium RIFCSPLOWO2_12_FULL_60_16 | reverse complement strand
TCTTCACATCTTCGGCCTGCACGATCTGCATCAGCTTCTCGATCGGCTCGCCGTTGCGCCAGAGGGCTGCGAGCTTGCGCAAAGGCTCGCGGCTGTGGAGGAAAAACTTCTTGTAGCCCGCGCACAGATAATTCAGCCCTTCCTCGCCTTCCGGAGTCTTGATGAAGCGATCCTTGGGGCAGCCGCCGTTGCACATGTCGCGCACCGGGCACTCACGGCAATAGCGCGGCAGGGTGTCGCGCTTGGCGCTGCCGAAACTTCTCTGCGCCGGGCTCTCGAGCAGCTCGGCCAGGTGGGTTTCCCGGATATTCCCCAGGCGGTATTCGGGAGTGACAAAATGGTCGCAGGAGTAGAAGTCGCCGTTGTGCTCGAGCACGACCACGTCGCCGCAGCTCTCGCGAAAGATGCAGAGCGCGTGCTCCATGCCGAGCGCCGGCCGCGCCGCCTCGTCGAATATCTGCACCACGATCTTCCCGACATCCTGCCGGACCCATTCGTCGAAGATGGCGCACAGAAAAGTCCCGAAGGCCTCGGCCGGCGCCGTCTGCTCGCTCCCCCCGCCGCCGTTTTCCAGCCGCTCCACGAGCGGCAGAAACTGCAGGTACTCGACCCCCATCTCTTTAAAGAAGCGGTAAACCTGTATGGGATGACGAACGTTCAGGTTGTGCACGACGCAGAGCAGGTCCACGTGGACTTTATGGCGCCTTAAAAGCTTATAGGCGCCCATCACCTGCTTGAACGTCGGCTTCTGCCCTTTGGTTACGCGGTAGCCGTCGTGCAGCTCCTGCGGACCGTCCAG
>MGSR01000106.1:5547-11190 GCA_001798565.1 Deltaproteobacteria bacterium RIFCSPLOWO2_12_FULL_60_16 | reverse complement strand
GGAAGTAGTCGAGCCCCAGGATGGTCGGCTCGCCGCCGTGCCAGGCGAAGCTGATCATCGGCTTGGGCGAGGCCTGGATGTGCTGGATGATATATTTCTCCAGCAGCTCCTCGCTCATGCGAAACGACTCGCCCTTGGGATAGAGGTATTCTTTTTTGAGATAATAACAGTAGGTGCAGTCCAGGTTGCAGATGGGGCCGATGGGCTTCGCCATCACCTGGAACTCGCGTGAGGCCGGGGCCCTTGTCTGGAGGTCCATGTCCGACTGGGTGTCCGTGCTCGTGCAGAATTTACTGCGGCGCGAGCGGATCGACTACGCCAATCATGCTGTCGCGCGTCACCAGTGTTGCCAGCTCTTTTTCGCTCATGCCCTCGGTTCCGCGGGGGCGCAACGGCAGGACCAGATAGCGCATGTCCGCGGTGCTGTCGTGCACCCTGACCTCGACGTCGTCCGGAAGCTCCTGCCCGAACTCGCGCATGACGCCGCGCGGGTCGTTCACCGCGCGCGAGCGGTAATTCAAGCTCTTGTACCAGTCCGGCGGCCTCCCCAGGATCGGCCTCGGGTAGCAGGAGCAGAGCGTGCAGACCACCAGATGGCGGACTCTCTCCGTATTCTCCAGCACGACGAACTCGTTGATGCTGGTGGCGTCGATGCCCATCTCCGCGCAGGTGGCCTTGGGATCGTCGATCAGCCGCTTCTTGAACGCCGGGTCCACCCAGGCCCGCGCCACCAATTGCGCGCCGTTGGCCGGCGAGCGCGCCTCCTGGTAATCGATCTGGCGCTGGATGTCGTCCTGCGTGAGGACCCCCTTCTCGATCAAAAGGTCCCGAATGGCATAGATGCGCTTGGCGTAGTAACCCAGCTCGTGCTTGGGATGCGGGTGATCCTCGCCCGTATCGGCCGCGTGATGAACGTCGGAACGGTCCATGCCCATGAACGCCTCCTGTTAATTATGCCGGCTCCAGCCAGTGATCGTAGATGTCGACGAAAAGCTTGTCTTGCGAGCCGGCCGGGTACTGACCCCAGACTTCTTTCTGGTCAAATCCAACCAGATACAGAGTTTTTTCAGGCAGCCCGTCTTTACCGTAGGCGAGCGCCTCGGGATTCAGAAAATCGCCGTAGACCCGCTCGATCCAGCCGGCCTTTCCCCGGACGTAGAACGGCGTGCGGATATGGCCGGGGCGATCCTCCGCCCGCACGCGCACCCGCTCGCCGGGCTTGAACCTCGGGCTTTCCATCTCTACGGCTCCCCCCACTTTTTCTCGAATGCCGCCACCTTCCGGTCGATCTCCTCGCTGGTAAAAATTTTCTTCTCGGTCAGAATCGTCTCCATGCTGGCGATCCAGCGTTCGTAGTAGCTGAGCGCGCGGTACAGCTCGGAGTCCATGTCCTCGCGCGCCCGGCGCATCTCGTCCGTGCGCTTGATCTTCTTCTCGCCCAGGGCCTGGTTTACCGCGTCCGCCAGTATCTCCCAATCCGAGAGCGCGTGCTCGGTTTGATCGACCGGCCCCGCCGGCAGACCACCCATGTCATGATGCCTTCTCGCCATAACGGCTCCTCTTTTGGAGATAGAACTATCCGATGACAGACCGCGATGTCAATACGAAGCGAGAGGGCTTGCCGAGCAGCCGAAGACGCGGAATAGCCGCCAGCGCCCGCCGGCAGCGTCATCAACCCACCGGGCCAGCGCCACCAGACTGTCCTGAGAATCGAGAAGCCGCATCATGCCCTCTCCCCCTTCCGGAGCAGGCAAGCCGCTGAGCGCCTCCTGCTGGCCCATCCTGAGCCGCGCCACCACAGGATTACTCAGCTGAAGCCCGCGCAGGAAGTCGAGCGCCCGGCTGAGGGAGATGAGCGGGATCTTTTCCTGATCCCCGCGCGCCTCGACGGCGCTCACCGGAAGCGCCTGATCCAAGGTAAGAAGACCGCAGGAGAGACGCCTCAAACTTTTCAGGTGGGCCCCGCAGCCCAGATACTTCCCCATATCCGCGGCCAGCGTCCGGATGTAAGTCCCCTTGGAACAGGCGACCTCGATTTTCATTTCCGTCGGCCCCGGCAGCGAGAGACGCAGCCGCTCGATCTGGATCCGCCGCGGCTCGCGAGGCACATCTCGCCCCTGGCGCGCGAGCCGGTAGAGACGCACACCGCCCTTTTTAAGGGCTGAATACATAGGGGGAGTTTGACTCAGGGTCCCGGTGAAGGCTTCCTGGAGCCGGGCGAGCTCCGCCTCTGTCAGGGAGGGGACCTCTCGCGTCTCAAGGATCTTGCCGGTCGAATCCTGGGTGTCCGTCTCCACCCCCAGGGTGATGACGCCGCTGTAGGTTTTTTGCGCCGTCAGAAACAGATCCGCGATCTTGGTCCCGTCGTTGATGCCTAAGAGAAGCAGACCGGAGGCAAAGGGATCCAAAGTACCCAGGTGCCCGACCTTCTTCGCTCTGAGAGCCCTCTTCACTCTTTGCACCACCTGGGCCGAGGAGGGACCTTCGGGCTTGTCGATTAACAAGATGCCGCTTTGCATGACGTCGTTAATACCTGCCTGGGAGCGTCATTCCGGCCCGCAGACCGAGGGGAGCGAGAATGAGGCCGCGGACGCAGGACCGAATAGCCTCGGTTTAAGCACTGGTCTATCGGCCGCGGCCGAAGGCACGCTCCCCGAGGTCTCCCTATCAAACTCCTTTTTTAACCCGGTTTAAAAGCTCGTCGATCCGTTGGGCCTCGTCCTGGCTCTCGTCGTAGACAAACTCAATGGTCGGGACGGAGCGGAGCTTGAGCTCCCTGGCCACCTTGGCGCGGATAAAGCCGGCGGCG
Organism: Deltaproteobacteria bacterium RIFCSPLOWO2_12_FULL_60_16; assembly: GCA_001798565.1. Classification (GTDB taxonomy): domain Bacteria; phylum Desulfobacterota; class Binatia; order UBA9968; family UBA9968; genus UBA9968. Next base: position 8,381 of record MGSR01000106.1, on the reverse strand, counting down.
CTCTTCAGCCCCGCCAGCACCTCGGCCTTCTTCTCCGCGGCTCCCAGGAGGCGGAAATAGATCCGCGCGTGCCGGAGATCCTTGCTTACCTCCGCCCCGGTGAGCGTGACCGAGCCGATGCGCGGGTCGCTGACTTCCCTCGCCAGCAACTCGGAAATCAATTCCAAAAGAAGATCGCCTACACGGTCCGAGCGCTTGTAGTCCATGAATTTCAAGCCCTCAGCGATCAGCTATCAGCAATTAGCCGGAGTTAAAGATGAGTTTTCCAACTCAGAAGCTGAACGCTGAAAGCTGATAGCTATGCGCCTGTTTTCTAGCAGTAGAAAAACTCCACCTCGGATTCCCCCACCTGGGCAAGGCCGAGACCGTCGACAAAATCGACCACCGTCCGGAGCGTAGCTTCGACGACCTGGCGGCTGCTGCCGACCACGCTGAAACCCAGCACCGCGCTCTGCCACAGCTCCTGGTCGCCGCATTCCGCAACCGAGATATTGAATTGATGGGATACCCGCGCCTGGATTCTCTTGAGGACTCCCCTCTTGCCCTTCAGGGAGTGGTTCTCGGCAAGAATGAGGCTGAGTTTCAGAACCCCCACGATCATAGGGGGAGAGGCGAAATCGGGATGTTTTCTGCCTATCGCTTATCTCCTGCAAAGATTCGGGACGCCTCGCGTCCGCTGGGCCTCGGAGTGATGCGCCGGATCACCGGTATGCGCTCGTAGGCCTCGACGACGTCGCCTTTCTTGACATCCTGAAAGCCCTCGATGGCGAGACCGCATTCGTACCCGGCGGTAACCTCGCGCACATCGTCCTTAAAGCGCCTCAAGCTGCCGAGCTTGCCCTCGTGAACCACCACCTGGTCCCTGATAAGCCGGATCAGGCTCCCGCGCTGTATCTTCCCGTCGGTGACATAGCAGCCGGCAACGGGCCCGATGCCGCTGATGTTGAACATCTCCCGCACCTCCACCCGCCCGTGAAGCTGCTCCTTGTAAGTCGGCTCGAGCAGCCCCTCCATGGCGGCCTTGAGGTCCGCGATCGTCTCGTAGATCACGGTGTACAGCCGGACATCCACGCCCTCCTGCGCCGCCAGATTGGCGGCCTTGATTTCAGGCCGCACGTTGAAGCCGATGACGATCGCGTTCGAGGCCGCCGCCAGCAGAACGTCGCTCTCGGTAATTCCTCCGACGGAGCCGTGAATGACCCGAAGCTTCACCTCCTCGCTCGACAGACGGTTCATCGCTTCGGTCAAGGCCTCCACCGAGCCGTGCACGTCGGCCTTGAGAACCACTCTCAGCTCCTTCACATCTCCGGTCTTGATCTGCGCGTAGAGCTCCTCCAGGGAGACCTTGCTGCTCTTGACCAGTTCCGATTCCCTCTGCTTGCCGCGCCGGTAGTCGGCGACCTGTCTGGCCTTGGCCTCATCAGTCAGGGCCACGAAGGAATCGCCCGCCTGAGGCACTCCCTGAAGGCCCAGAATCTCCACCGGGAAGGCCGGCGGCGCTGCATCTATTTTTTGGCCCTGATCGTCGATCATCGCCCGGACTCTGCCGTTAAAAACGCCGCAGACGAACGGATCGCCGACGCGCAGCGTTCCTTCCTGGACCAGAACCGTGGCTACAGGTCCTCTGCCCCGATCCAGCTTCGCCTCGACGATCGTGCCGCGCGCCAGTTTACTGGGATTGGCCTTGAGCTCCAGCACGTCCGCCTGCAGCAGCAGCATTTCGAGCAGATGGGGGATGCCTTCTTTGGTCTTCGCCGAGACCGGCACGAAAATCGCGTCGCCGCCCCATTCTTCGGAGACCAGACCGTATTCCGACAGACCTTTTTTCACCCTATCCAGGTTAGCGTCGGCCTTGTCGATCTTATTGATAGCCACGATGATCGGTACCTCGGCGGCCCGGGCGTGGTTGATCGCCTCCACGGTCTGCGGCATGACCCCGTCATCCGCGGCCACTACCAGGACCACGATATCGGTCACCTTGGCCCCTCTGGCGCGCATGGCGGTGAACGCCTCGTGCCCGGGGGTATCCAGGAAGGTCACGCCCTTGCCATCCACCTGAACGAAATAGGCCCCGATGTGCTGCGTGATGCCGCCGGCTTCCTGCGCCGTCACATTGGTGCTGCGGATGGCGTCGAGCAGCGAAGTCTTTCCATGATCGACGTGCCCCATGATCGTCACCACCGGCGGCCTGGGCTGCTGCGCGCTCTCCGATTCCTCGACCTGGTGCTCGACTTCCAAGGCGCTCTCGACATCGAACGCGACGTTCTCCACCTGGTGGTCGAACTCAGAGGCGATCAGGGTGGCGGTGTCGGCGTCGAGCATCTGATTGATCGTCGCCATCATCCCCATACCCATGAGCTTTTTGATCACCTCCCCCGCCTTCACGCCCATGACCCTGGCGAGATCCCCGACGCTGATGACCTCGGATATCCTGATGACCCGTTTGCTGGCCTTCGGGACCGTGATTTCGGTTTTCTTCTGCTCTTTTCCCGGCAGGGCCCGCTTCTTTTTGGGGACCCGCCCGGAGCGAAGCTCGCGCTCCTTTAATTCCAGAACGTCCTGCTTCTTTACGACTCTCTTTTTATGCCTGACACCTTTGGCGGGTTTCTCCCCTCCCTCGACCGGTGGCGCGCCCTCTTTGCTGGCCGGCGCCGGCGCCGGCTTGAAGCCCTTCGGTCGGTCGGCGCCTGGCTCAGGCGCGACCGGGCGCCGAACCACGAGGGGCGGCTCCGGCGTCGCCCTTATGCTCTTTTTCAGGTCGATGCGCCCTAAGACTCTCGCGCCCCTCGGCGCCTCTTCCGCCGCCGGTGGGGGCTTCGGCTCGAGGGACTCCG
>MGSR01000106.1:0-5507 GCA_001798565.1 Deltaproteobacteria bacterium RIFCSPLOWO2_12_FULL_60_16 | reverse complement strand
CTTGGCCTGTACCACCGGCGCCTCTTCCTTCGAAGGCTCAGGCGCTGAGGGTTCCGCCTTGGGAGGCTCGGGCTGCAGAGCTATTTCCACCGGCCCGGCAGAGGTCTCGGCAACCTCCATCGGCGCCTCTTCAAGCGGCTGGGGCGCGGCTTCAGCTTTGGCGGGAACGCTCTGAGCGATAACTTCGATCCGGCTGGTCCGGCGGCGAATCACGTTGGCTCGAACCCTGCGCTCGACGATCTTCTCGCGCGCCTGGATCTCCCCGAGGTCCTGGTCCTCCGCGGTGACCACCCGTTCGCCCACTACTTTTTCTTCGCCGACGGTCACCTGAGGCTTCGGCGGGGCCGCCAGGGCGGCGCGGATGCGGCCGACCTCATCATCCTCAAGGGAGCCCTGGGACTTCTTGCCCTTGAGTCCCATCTTCTCCAAATGGGCGATGAGATCCTTCGGCTCAATGCCCAATTCCTTCGCCAGTATGTGAACTCTCATTTTCACCATTTTTTATTTCCGGCCTTGATCACGCAAATTCCGAATCAACTTCTCCTTGGCATCCCTTCCGACCTCCACACGAAGCGCCCGATGCGTGCTCTTCTTACGCAGAAAAGCGCTCCAGCACTGCTCCGCCTTATGGAGGTAACCTCCGCGTCCCGTTGCCAGCCTATCGACCCGCAGCTCGCCGTCCCGCTGCACAATACGCAGAAGCATCCCCTGCTCTTCCCGCGCGCCGCATCCGAGGCAAGTCCGTCGCGGACGATAGTCTCGCTTCAACAGTCCTCTTAAGCCTGCTGCGGTTCCTTTTCCGCGCTTTCTTCGGTCGCGCCGGTTTCCGTCGCTGCCGCTTCCGCTGCCGCCGCCTCCGCTGCCGCCTGCGCGGCCTTTTCCGCCTCTTCCTTCCTGCGCTTCTCCGCTACATGCTCGCGACTCGATTTATAGATAGCCTCGGCCTTGTCCGGGCTAATCCCATCGACCTCGACGATCGATTCCAGGTCGGCCTCGGAGAGCTCCTCGGCGGACTTAAAGCCGGCCTGATAGAGAAGCTCCGCCACCATATCGTTGACCGCCGGGATGGCCCCGAGCGAGGCCCGCGCGCGCCGCGTCTCCTCGTCCGCCTCGGATTCGCTGCGAACATCGATGCGCCACCCGCTCAAACGCGAGGCCAGGCGCACGTTCTGACCTTTCTTCCCGATCGCCAGCGAGAGCTGGTCATCGGGAACGATGACTTCCATGCTGTGCGCTTCGTCGTCGATGATGATCTTGGAGACTTTGGCCGGAGCCAGGGCCCGGCAGACGAAATCGTCCTGGTTCGCCGTCCAGTTAACGATGTCGATCTTTTCTCCGCGCAGCTCCTGGACCACCGCCTGGACACGGGTCCCCTTCATGCCGACACAGGCGCCGACCGGATCGACGTCCGGATCCGAAGAGGTTACGGCGATCTTTGCCCGGCCGCCGGGCTCCCGCGCCGCGCATTTGACCTCGACGATTCCTTCGTAGATCTCGGGCACCTCCTGCTCGAAGAGCTTGGCCAGCATGCCCGGATGGGTGCGCGAAAGAACGATCTGAGGGCCCCTGCTGGTCATCTCCACGCTCACGATATAGGCGCGGATCCGGTCTCCCTGACGGTAGCGCTCCCGCGGCACCTGCTCTTTCTCGGGGAGAATCGCGTCGGTCCTCCCCAGGTTCACGATGATATTCTTCTTCTCGAAGCGCTGCACGATGCCGTTGACCAGCTGTCCCTCGCGTCCTTTAAACTCGTTGTAGATGATCTCGCGCTCGGCATCCCGGACCCTCTGGACGATGTTCTGCTTGGCCGCCTGCGCGGCGATCCGGCCGAACGAGCTGGTATCGAGCTTGCTGAGAAGTTCGTCGCCGACCTGGGCATCGGGGTCGAGGTTCTCCCGAGCCTCCTGCAGGGTTATCTCGACGGCGGCATCCTGGATTTCTTCGACCACCAGCTTGGCCTCGAACAGCTCCACTTCGCCCAGCTCGGGATTATACTGCGCCTCGATTTTCCGCTGGTGGCCGAACATCTTCTTGGCCGCCGATACCATGGCGTTTTCGAGGGCGCTGATGAGGATCGTCTTATCGATCCCCTTCTCTTTACTCACCTGCTCTATGACTCGATTCAAATCCTGCTGCATCTTTAAGCACCCCAATCATGTTCATAATTCGCCTTCTCGATGACCGCCAAGGGAAGATAAAACTCCGCTCCCTCCTGCGACACGACGACGCCGCTCTCCCGGACTTCTTTGAGAAGGCCCAAAAAAGATCTCCTCCCTTCCACCACCTCTCTGGTTCGCACGCGCACCCTCTTTCCGACAAACCGCTGAAAATGTTCCACCTTCTTGAGCGCGCGGTTGATGCCGGGCGACGAGACCTCCAAGGTATAAGGCCCATCCATCCCCGCTTCGCCGTCCAGAAGTTCGCTCAAGTGCCGGCTTACCCGCGCCAAATCATCGACGTTCGGCCCTCCCTCCTTGTCCAGATAGAGCCGAAGCACCCTGCCGCCCCTGCCCCCTTCGCGCCGAAACTCGATGTCCACGACCTCCATTCCCTCGCCGGCCGCCACGGAAGCCGCGAGTTCCCACACCCGCGCTACGGCCGCATCCGAACCCATGATACCCCCAAAATAAAAAAGCGGGCAAGAGCCCACTTTTGAGTACTACCCCTAAAGTGTAATAAATTTTTACCACAGATAGAGCGGCGAATGCAAGAGCCGCGCCCCTCCCGATGTTTCTTTGGCGAGATGAATTTGGTATGATTTTTTGTATCCACGAAACCTGCCATGAAGATTCAAGAGCAAGGGCAAGAGGCCGAGTTCGAAATTCCCTGGGAGAACATCCTCACCAGCCTGGAAGACGGCGTCATCGTCGTGGACCGCCTGGGAAAAGTATCCTTCGTGAACCAGGCGGCCGAAATGCTGACCCAGATGCCCGCCTCGCAGGCGCTACGCCGGCCCTGCTCGCTCCTGTTCCGGAAAAGCGGCTGGCTCATCGACATGGTGAAAAAGAGCCAATCCCCCCAGCACAGCGGCACGCGCGGTGAGGGCGATCTGGCGACCCCGTGGGGACGTCAGGTGCCCGTGAGCCTGACTGTCTCTCCCTTGCAGGACCGATACGGGCGCTTCCTGGGCAGCATCCTGCTGCTGCACGACCTGACCCGTCGCAGAGAGATGGAGGAGGACCTGAAGCGCGCCGACCGCCTGGCGATGCTGGGCACGCTGGCGGCGGGACTGGCGCACGAGATCAAAAACCCGCTGGGCGGGATCAAGGGAGCCGCGCAGCTGCTCAGGCGCGAGGCGGGCGGCAATCCTTCGATCGCTCAGTACACCGATATCATGATCCGGGAGGCGGACCGGGTCAACCTTTTGATGGAGCAGCTCCTGGATCTTTCCCGGCCGGCGAAGCTCAACCTGGCTTCTCTCAATATCCACGAGCTGCTGGACGACGTGCTCCTGCTGGAAAAGCAGACGGTTCAGGAGCGGCAGGTGGCGCTGAAGAAAAACTACGATCCGAGCCTGCCTCCCATCCGAGCGGACCGGGGACAACTCACTCAGGTCTTCCTCAATCTCATCAAGAACGCCCTCCAGGCGATGAACGGCCGGGGGCGCCTGACCATCACCACCAGGATAGAGACCGGCTTTCACATCCGGGAGCCCGGCAGGAAACGGGCAAATTTTATCTGGGTGGACATGGAAGACGACGGGCCGGGGATTCGGGAGGAAGACCTGCCGCATATCTTCTCTCCCTTTTTTACCACCAAGAGCAATGGCACAGGGCTGGGACTGGCGATATGCTACAGGATCATCAAGGAGCACGGCGGTCTCATCCGGGTGGAGAGCAGCGAGGGCAAGGGGGCGACCTTCAGCGTGTCCGTGCCGGTGGCGGAGCAAACATAATGGAGCAGGGAAAAATTCTGGTCGCCGAGGACGAGGAGTCGCTGCGCTGGGTTCTCAAAAAGGCCCTGGAAGACGAAGGCTATTGGGTTCAGATTGCGGCCACCGGTAAGCTCGCGCGGGAATATCTGGGCGGGACTCGCTTCGACGTCACCCTCATGGACATCAAGCTTCCGGACGTCGACGGGCTGACGCTGCTCAAGGAAACCAAGGAAGCGGGAATCGATACCGCCATGATCCTCATGACGGCGCAGAATACCATGCGCAACGCCATCGAAGCGATGAAAAACGGCGCCTTTGACTATGTCACCAAGCCGTTCGACCTGGAGGAGATCCTCGTGCTGGTGCGCCGGGCGGTAGAGAGCCGCAGGATGAGCCAGGACTTCCGGACGCTCAAGGAGGAGGTCAAGAAGAGATTCGAGCCCGGAGTCAGCATGATCGGGCAAAGCCCGGCGATCCAGAAAGTCTACAAGATCATCGGGCAGGTGGTGAACTCCGACGCCACGATCCTGATCCAGGGGGAGAGCGGCACGGGCAAAGAGCTGGTGGCCAAGACGATCCATTATAACTCGCCGCGCTGGAACAAGCCTTTCATCCCAGTCCACTGCGCCGCGGTGCCGAGAGAGCTCCTGGAGAGCGACCTGTTCGGCCACGAGAGGGGCTCGTTCACCGGAGCTCTGGAGCGCAGAATCGGCAAGTTCGAGCTGGCCGAGGAAGGCACCCTCTTTCTCGACGAGGTGGGTGACATCCCCCTGGACGTGCAGACAAAACTGCTGCGGGTGCTGCAGGAGCGGGAGTTCGGCCGGGTGGGAGGAAAGGAGATCCTCAAGGCGGACGTCCGGATCCTCGCCGCCACCAATCAGGACCTGGAAAAAGCCGTGAAGGAAAAACGCTTCCGCGAGGACCTTTACTTCCGCTTGAGGGTCATCCCGATTTACCTGCCGCCGTTGAGAGAGCGCCGGGGGGATATCCCCTTGTTGGTCGGTTACTTCGTCGATAAGATCAATCGCGAGATGGGAACGCAAATCTCGGGCGTCTCGCTGGAAGCGATGAAGCTCCTGGAGGACCATACCTGGCCAGGCAATGTCCGGGAGCTCGAAAACACCCTGATCCGCGCCGCGGTCCTCTCGTCAGGGCCGATTCTCTTCCCGGGCGACTTCACCCTTCAGAGCAGGCAGGGAGACGGCCCGTCCGAGATCGACAGTCTCTCTCTGGAGGAGGTCATTCGCCACAAACTGGAGGACTATTTCGAGCGCACGAGGGGAGTGGACGTGGATAATCTGTACAATCTGGTGGTTGAGCGGGTGGAGCGCCCGTTAATAGAGTTGACACTGAGAAAGACCCGGGGGAATCAGATCAAGGCGGCCCAAATCCTGGGCATCAACCGGAATACGCTGCGCAAGAAAATCGCCGATCTCCACATCAAGCTAAAAAAGGATGAGGAATAAGAAAACCAGCCCGCTCCCCTCGCCCCTCTACGCCATTTTCGACCCGAGCCGGGCCAGGGGGCGTCCGCCCTCTCCTATTTTACGCCAGCTCCTCGACGGAGGCGTCCGCATTGTCCAGCTAAGGGCCAAAGAAATGGCGGCCAGGGATTGCCTCAATCTGGCCCGTG
>MGSR01000105.1:3285-6461 GCA_001798565.1 Deltaproteobacteria bacterium RIFCSPLOWO2_12_FULL_60_16 | reverse complement strand
TTGAGAGACGCCTCCGGCGGTCAGCACCACGCCGTATTATCCCCTTTCCTCCTTCACCCAGGGCAGCACCGCGACGGCGGCGAGGACAACGACAGCGAGCGCCATCCAGGCGACGCGGTAAGAGCCCGTCTGATCCACCACGAAGCCGAAAATCGGCGGCAGGACGACGATGCCGAGAAAGGCCCCGGTATTGCTGAGCCCGATGGCGAGCCCCGCTATCCGGGAGCCGGCCAGCTCCGACACGAAGGCCAGGTATAAGCCGTTCCAACCGAGCAGGGTCAGCCCGAGGAGAGCGACCACCAACCAGACCAGCCCATGAGGGGTCTCGGGCGAGAAGAGCGATGTCCATAGCGTCATGAGGACGGCGAGGAAGCCGACCACGAGCAGGGTGGGCTTGCGCCTGCTGCCAAAAAAGCGGTCGCTCAGGAATCCCCAGAACACCCTTCCGCCGACCCCGCAGAACTGCCCCAAGGCGAGGAGAGTCGCGGCCAGCGTCACCGAGTAGCCGAGGGTTTCGGACAGATAGAGCTCCATATAGGTGAGGTAGCACCATTGGCTGCCGCCCAGGATGAAGACATAGAAGAGGGCCGCCCGGATGTCCCGTCGTTGCAGGAGATCTTTGAGGCCCGAGGCTGGCTTTCCCACCGAGCGGAGGTCGTAGGGAGGCTCCCGATAGAGGCGCAGGGCCGCAAAGCCCATGCCGATCGCGCAGAGGCCGGCAAAGGCGAGAGCGAGACGCCAGCCGTAGCGCAGCGCCACCGAAGGCAGGGTCATGGCGGCGATCGCGCCGCCCAAGGGGATTCCCATCTGCCTCAGTCCCATAGCCGTGCCCCGCTCGCTCTCGTCGAACCAGCCGGCCACAGCCTTGCTGCCCGCCGGCGTCGAGGTAGCGGTGGCGAGTCCGAGCAGGAGCAGGACCGCAGAGAGCGTGGCGAAGCTCGTCGTCCAATTCATTCCCATCACGATGAGGCCGCTAGCCATCGCGCCGTAGGCGATGATCAGCCGCTCGCCGAAATGGTCGGCCGCCTTTCCCGCGGCGATGGCGGCGACGACAACGCCTCCGTTGAGGATCGAGCTCAGCAGCCCGACCTCGGTGCGGGTAAGCCCAAGCTCCTCTTGAATCAGCGGGATCAAGGCCGGGATGCCGAGATGGATGATGGCCATGCTGATCTGGGAGAGGGTCGCGACCAAAAGATAGAACCAGCGCCGTTGCGATTGCTGCGAGTCGAGAGCCACCACCCATGGTCCATAGCACATCCTCCGCCGCGGCTTAAACGCGGCGCCGGAGAATTTGCACGCCGGGCTCGGCGATGTTAACTTTCGCCCATGAAGGAAAGAAAGGAAGGGCGGCCGGTCATGCGGGTCGGCGACCGCATCCTGGTCGACAAGGGAATCGCCAAGAAGGTTTTCATCGTGGCGCGCGTGGACATCCCCCATTCCACGGAGAAGGCCTTCGCCTCCAAGTCAGGCGGGGATTTTACTATCGGCATCAAGGTCTGGAAATCCGATTATATCTGGAACGAGCGGAGCCGGATGTGGGTGCCGAAAAATTAGCCGCGAGCTGTCGGCTTTCAAGCTGAAGATCCATGAAGCGAACTCTGGAGAGCGTGCTCGCCGACATCCGCAACGGAAAGGGCCCCTCGCTGCTGCTTCTCCACGGCGACGACTACCGCGTCCACTCGGCCGGCAGGGCGATCCTCGATCTGCTTGTGCCGCCCGAGAAGCGCGATTTCAACCTCGAGCGCTTCGACGGACGCGCCGCCCCCTGGGACGAGATCGAGGCGGCCCTGATGACCCCGCCGTTTTTTTCCGGCGCCAAGACCGTGGTCATCGAAAACGCGCCCTATTTCTTCTCGCGCGAGCAGCGCGGCGAGCTCGGCGCCAAGGTGCTCCAGCTCTGGGGTGAAGGGAAAAAAGAGGAAGCGGCAAGACTGTTGGTCGATCTCCTCCTGCTGGAAGGCTGGACGCAGGAGCGCTGGGAGGGGCTCAAGGGGCCCTCCACGGCCGGCCGGCTTGCCGCCCTTTTGGGCGGCGAGGAGAGGGAGGTCGTGGAACAGGTAGAGGCGCTCCTCGCCTTCTGCCACGCGGGCGGCATGAACCTCACCCGGCCCAAGGGGGGCGAGGGACAAAGGCTTATGGAGCTTTTGGAGCGGGGACTGCCCCCCTGGGACATCCTCCTGATCATTGCCTCCCAGGTGGATCGCAGAACCCGTCTCTACAAGGGCTTCGGGGAAAAGGGATGGGTACTGGACCTTACCGTAGAAAAGGACCGAGCCGGCAGGATCAGCCGGGAGTTGCTAGCGGAATTCCTCGACCGACGTCTAAAAGAGGTAGGGAAAAGGGTCGAGGCCCAGGCGCGAGAGATGATCCTCGAGCGGGCCGGGGAAGAGCTCTGGGCCGTCCATCAGGAGCTGGAGAAGCTGTTTCTCTACGTAGGAGCGGAGCCCTGGATTCGGGCGCAGGACGTCGAGGAGATCTTTCTGGATCAAGGCGAGGGGTGGGTTTTCGACCTGCTGCGATCGATGGCCGAGCGCAAGCCGGTCGAGGCGCTGCGCCATCTGGCAAGGCTCTTGTCCCAGGGCGACCATCCACTGAAGCTCTTGGGGACCATTGTCGGCGAGGTGCGGCGGCTTTTGGCCGTGCGCCAGCTGATCGAGAACGAACTCAGCGGCATGTGGACGAAGGAGATGAGCTATCCTCAGTTTCAGCGCGACCTGCTGCAAAATGGGCCGCCTCCGGGGCTACATCCTTTTCGCTACTACATGACCTTTAAGAGCGCGGAGAATTTTACCACGCAAGAGCTGATCCGGGCCCTTGAGCGGATCCATCGGACCGACCAGCGTCTCAAATCGTCGGGCCAGCCGCCGCGCATCGCGATGGAGAGGCTGATCCTGGAAATGTGCCAAAAACGATGAATGTAAAAGGGGTTCTGTTCTTAACTTTTTCCTTTTTCCTTTTTACTTCTCCCGGCTGGGCCGGAATGGCCGTCCAGGCCTGCTTCAGCCCCGCGGGCAGATGCTCCAACCACATCGCCCGCGAGCTCGCCCAGGCCCAAAGGGAGATTTTCGTGGCGGTCTACGCCTTTACCAGCGACGATCTCGCCTGGGCCTTGTCCAAAGCACGGCAGCGCGGTGTCAATGTGCAAGTGGTGTTGGATCGGGAATTCGACTCGAGCA
>MGSR01000105.1:0-3224 GCA_001798565.1 Deltaproteobacteria bacterium RIFCSPLOWO2_12_FULL_60_16 | reverse complement strand
CCTGAGCGCGGCAAAGCGCGAGCGCGGGGCCGGGCTGATGCACCAGAAGTTCGCCGTGATCGACCGCAGGGTGGTGCTGACAGGCTCGTACAACTGGACGGTATCGGCGGACAACGTGAACGATGAAAACCTGCTGATCTTCCGTGACGCCGGTCCCCTGGCGGAGGACTACCGCAAGGAGTTCCTCCGCCTGTGGCAGAAAAACAGATGAAAGCGCCCTTCGCCCGCACCGCTCTTTTGGTCGCCGCCGCATTCGCGGCCGGCCTGCTCTCCCATCTCCTCTACCAGCGCTGGAGCGCTCCGGCCCCCGAAGGGCGGGGCTACCCGGTCGTCTTTTCTCCCCTGCCGCCGGCGCCGCCCCCGGTCGAAGCTCCCCTGCTGGAGGCGCGCGACGTAGAAAAGATCAGGGGGCTGGCGGGCCAGCGGGCCCGGATAAAGGGACGCGTCTTCCGCGTCGGCCACTCGGCGAAGAGCGACACCTATTTCTTGAATTTCGGCCCCTCTCAGTCCTCTTTCACGGGCGTGATCTTCGCCTCCGCCCTGCCGTCGTTCGAGAAACAGAAGATCCGCCCCCGGAACTACGAAGGAAAAGAGCTCGAGCTCACCGGGGAGATCAAGGACCACCCGAAATACGGCGTCGAGATGATCCTCGAGGATCCGTCCCAGATCAAGCTCCTGGACTGAGAGGGCCGGCGTAAAAAAACATATTGGAAAATTATTTCTTTAGGGTAAAATACCGGTGATGGACAAGGAGCAGAAAAAGTGCATGCTCTGCGGCAAGCCCACCCCGCTCAAAGGCGGGATTTGCGAGCCCTGCCAGGAGCGGGTACGCAGGGAGGCGCTGGGGGAGCAGGCAGGCGCGCGGGCCGAGGCGGACAAGGAATTAAAAAAACATGGAATCATCCCGGACCTAAAAAAAGGGAGCGATAAACGAAGTTAGGCGAAGGTTATTGCCCCGACATGGGGGAGAGAGATGGGCGATAAAGAAATCTTGGAAAAGGCCGTAAAACTCTTCCACGAGGCGTACCGCCGTCAGATGGACGGCGAGCTGGAGGACGCCATGCGCCTCTACCAGGAGTCGATCCATTGCTGCCCGACCGCGGAGGCGCACACGTTTCTCGGTTGGACCATGAGCTTCGAGGGTCGCTACGAAGAGGCCATCGAGGAGTGCAAGAAGGCGATAGCCGTCGATCCTCAGTTCGGCAACCCCTACAACGATATCGGCGCTTATCTGATCAATTTGGGAAGACCGGATGAGGCGATTCCGTGGCTCGAAAAGGCGATGACGGCCGGACGCTACGAGGCCTATCACTACCCCCATTGCAATCTCGGGCGCGTCTACCTGGCCAAGGGCATGCTCAACAAGGCGGTCGAAGAATTCGAGAAGGCCCTGGCCATCGAGCCCAACTACACCTTCGCGCGCGAGGCGATAGAGGCCATCCGGGGGCAGCTCCACTAGCGCGAAAGCGGCGCTGAGGACTACCGCAACAGGCGAAATTGTGGTATAAAAGGGCTCTTTTACGTTCCACATCAACCTAAGGAGGAAGGGCGGTCCTGAAAGATAAAAGACATCTGGGATTGACTCCCGTCCTGACTCTCTTCGTCCTCTCTCTCCTTGCTTCGCCGGTCTGGTCCTTTTTTTCCGAGGAGTCGCTCACCGCGCGCTCCGCCTTTTTGCTCGACCTGACCACCGGCCAGGTGCTGTACCAGCGGGAGCCGGACCTGCCGCTGCCTCCCGCGAGCACCACCAAAATCGTCACCGCGATCGTCGCGCTCGAGAGCCACCGGAGGGGAAAGGATCTCTTAAGCGTCACCAAGACGGCCACCCGCGTCCCCTCTTCCAAGCTCTACTTGAGGCCGGGTCAGACGATGAGCGTCGAGGATCTGCTCTACGGCCTGCTGCTCTCCTCGGCCAACGACGCGAGCCTGGTGCTGGCTGAAGGGATCGCCGGCTCCGTGGAGCGCTTTGCCGAGATGATGACCGACAAGGCGCGCGAGATCGGAGCCGCCAACAGCCACTTCACGAATCCCCACGGCCTTACCGCCCCGGAACACTACTCAACGGCAAGAGACATGGCGCTGCTGTTCAACTACGCGATGAAAAACCCGGCCTTTCGGGAGATCGTCCGGACCAAGACGAGCTCGGTCAGCTCCATCTCGGCGGGCAAGGTCCGCAAGGTGCGCCACATCCAGGTGCGCAACCACAACCGGCTTCTGTGGAGCTTCGAGGGGGCGATCGGCGGCAAGACCGGATACACCCACGCGGCGCAGAAGTGCTTTGTCGGCGCCGTGTCGCGCAACGGCGTGACCCTGATCGTGTCGATGTTGGGCTCAAGAGATCTGTGGGGGGATACAAAGAGGCTGCTCGAATACGGGCTCGAGAATTACGAGACCCTGCGGGTCGCCGCGAGACCCGCCGCCCCCTCTCGCTCCGGCGGGCAGGTCGCCTTCGCCGCGGACAAGCCTGCTGCGCCGCTCCTTTCCTGGGAGGAAGAAAAAAGGATTCACTCCATCAACGGCTACCTGTTGCAGATAGCTTCTTTCCGCGAGCGCGAGCGCGCCGAGTCGCTGCAGAAATCGATCACGGAGGGAGGCTATCCATCGTTTTTAGAACAGGGCTCGCTGCAAAACGGCGAGACCACCTACCGGGTGAGAATCGGTCCCTATACGGAGTTGAGCGACGCCCAGGAGGCCGCCCGGGAAATCGAAAACAAGAGCGGCTTCAGGGCCATCATCATTCCGGCCACTGCCGTGACTCCATCCCCGGAAAAGCCCAGCTAGTCACTTCCCTTTCTTCTTCGCCTAACTTCAAATCTCGATGACCATCCCGTCTTCGGCTGACGGGATATCCAGCTCCGCTCTTCGGGCCAGCATCTCCTCGCCCAGGTGCGTCAAAAGAATCCGCTTGGATTTAAGCCGCGAGAGGTTCCGGCGCAGCTCCCGGTAGCTCATGTGATTGGCCGTCTCCCGATCGAAGAAGCAGCACTCGCACAGAAAGAGGTCCGCGCCGCGCGCGTGCGCGATGAAGAGATCGGTCCAGGGAGAGTCGCCCGAATAGAGCAGCTGCTTGCCCTGATAGGTGATCTTGAGTCCCAGGGAAACCTCATCCACCTGGTGTGGCACACGGAACGGGAACACCTCGATACCCAGGATGGTTTTCGGTTCCTCCGGGTCCAAGACATCGAATAGGATAGATGCCGGTTTCTTGGAGCGTAAGAGGCCTC
>MGSR01000104.1:846-5089 GCA_001798565.1 Deltaproteobacteria bacterium RIFCSPLOWO2_12_FULL_60_16 | reverse complement strand
TCTTCAGTTTGTTCATGTTTATGCATGAAACGCGGGGCTGCCTGCTTACGACGTACATTTTCGGGCTCTACTGGGGGTATTACCTGTACGGCGGTGAGTTCATGGCGGCGGCCGGCGGCTATCCCGCGGTGGTGACGGCCTATATCGGGTTCGGCTTGATGCTGGCGGGAATGAGTCTCATCTCGCTGTTCTACGAAAAGTAAGAGAGAAAAAGTTGGTCTGGAAAAGGGAGGATTTATGAGGATCAGGGCAGCGTTCGTCGCCGGCTTGCTGTTTGGCCTGCTTTTAATGTTCACGACCGGTTCCGTCCTGGCATTCGATCCCAAGGGAGGCCAGGCCCCCGCGAAGGTCGATAAAGATTCGAAAATAGAGCAGCGACAGGCGCAGCGCGAGCAGTTTAAAGGAGAAGAATCGGCGCTGCGGGCGCGCTTCGAGGCCGAGAAAATGGCCCTGCACAAGCGCTTCGAAGAGGAGCGCAGGGCGCTGCAGGAGCGCTTCCGGGCCGAAGAGAAGGCGCTGCACGAGCGCTTTAAGACAGAGAAGGAGCGGCTCCACAGCCGCTTCGAGCAGGAGAGACGAGCCCTCCACGCCCGCGTTAAGTAGCGATCGCGGCCGACAAGAAGCGACGATTCCGCGGCCCGGCAGCGCCGCGCCGGGAAGCGCGTTGTCATTTATTCTTTCTTTCAATAAGATTGCCCGTAGCCGCGATCCCTGGCAGAGGCGCGGGCATTCTCATGACGGCGAAACAGATTCAGACGTGCGACGTCCTGATCGTCGGGGGCGGAAACGCGGCCCTTTGCGCCGCCCTCACGGCGCGGCGCGCCGGCGCCAAGGTGATGGTAGTCGAGAGCGCGCCGCAGGCGTTTCGCGGCGGCAACAGCCGCCACACCCGCGACATCCGCTATTTGCACGCGCGGGCCACCGAGTATGTCACGGGGCCTTACCCGGAGGAAGAATTCTGGGACGACCTGTCGCGGGTGACGGGCAGCGAGACCAACGAGCAGCTCGCCCGGCTGGTAATCCGCGAGTCCGCCGACCTCGGGGAGTGGACCTCGGCAAACGGTGTCCGCTGGCAGCAGCCCCTGCGGGGAACGCTGCACCTGACGCGCACCAACCTCTTCATGCTGGGGGGCGGCAAGGCGATGGTGAACGCCTACTATGACGCCGCCCGCAGGCTCGGCATCCCGATCGCGTATGAAACGGAGGCGCGCGAGTTGAAGCTCCGCGACGGCAAGTTTCTTTCCGCCGTCGTGCGGCGCGGCGATGAGACGCGCGAGATCAGCGCTAAATCGGTGGTCATCGCCGCCGGCGGGTTCGAGGCCAATATCCCTTGGCTCAAGGAATACTGGGGGGAGGCCGCGGAGAACTTCCTCATCCGCGGCACGCAGTACAACCAGGGAAAGATGCTGAAGGAGTTGCTGGAGCACGGCGCCAAGCCGGTAGGCGATCCGCGCGGCTGCCATGCCATCGCCATCGACGGCCGCGGACCAAAATTCGACGGCGGTATCGTCACCCGGCTCGACTGCGTTCCCTTCGGCATCGCGGTCAACCGCGAGTGCAGGCGCTTCTACGACGAGGGGGAAGACTTCTGGCCCAAGCGCTACGCGATCTGGGGCGGGCTCATCGCGCGACAGCCGGATCAAATCGCCTACGGCATCGTCGACTCCAAGACGATCGGGCGCTTCATACCCTCGGTCTACCCGCCGATCGAGGCGCAATCCGTCGCCGAGCTGGCGCGCTGTCTGAAACTGGAGCCGGGCGCCCTGGTAGCGACCGTGGAGCAATTCAACCGGTCGGTGCGGCCGGGCACATTCGATATGAGCAGGTTCGACGACTGCCGGACCGAAGGGCTCGATCCTCCGAAGAGCCACTGGGCGCTGCCGATCGATACGCCGCCGTTCTACGGCTACCCGCTGCGGCCGGGCATCACCTTCACTTATCTGGGAGTGACGGTGAATGAACGGGGGCAGGTCGTGATGCAGGACGACCGCCCGGCGAAAAACATCTTCGCCGCGGGAGAGGTCATGGCCGGAAACATCCTCAGGCGAGGCTATCTGGCGGGATTCGGATTGACGATCGGCTTTGTCTTCGGCCGGATCGCCGGGCGGGAGGCGGCGCGCCATGCCCTCGGCTGAGCTTCTCAAAGAGGCCGGCCGGCAGATGACGATCTGCAACGCCTGCCGCTACTGTGAGGGCTACTGCGCGGTATTCCCGGCAATGGAGCGGCGCAGGATCTTCACCAAGGCCGACCTCGTTTATCTCGCCAACCTCTGCTTCGACTGCCGCGATTGCTACTACGCGTGCCAGTACGCGCCGCCGCATGAATTCGGCGTCAACGTGCCGAAGATCTTTGCCGAGGTCAGGGCGGATACCTACCAGGAGTACGGCTGGCCGGCCATCCTTTCGAGACTTTTTAAGCGCAACGGACGCGCCGTCAGTCTCGTGACCGGGGCCGTGGTGGCGATCATCCTGCTATTTGTTCTGGCATTGCAGGGGCCGGCCGTATTGTTCGGGGCTCACGTAGGGGAGGGCTCCTTCTATCGGGTAGTCCCGTACCTTGCGATGACCGTGCCCTTTTTGATTTTCGCGCTCTACGGTCTGGCGGCTCTGCTCTTCGGCGCTTGCCGATTCTGGCGTGACACGCGCGGCAGCCTCGCCGACGTGGTCGACTTCGGCGCGCTCTGGCGGGCGACGCAGGAAGCCTTCGGCCTCACTTACCTGAAAGGAGGCGGGGCCGGCTGCAACTATCCGGATAGCGCCTTCTCGCATGGGCGGCGCCGGCTTCACCATCTGGTCTTCTACGGCTTCCTGCTCGACTTCGCCGCGACGACGATCGCCGCCTTCTACGATCATTTCCTCGGCTGGGTGGCGCCCTACCCGCTGCTGAGCTGGCCGGTGGCGCTGGGCACGCTGGGCGGGATCGGACTGTTGATCGGTACCGGCGGATTGCTTTACTTGAAATGGCGCAGCGACAGAGAGCCGGCGGAGGGACGGATGGTAAGCATGGACGTGGCGTTTTTGATGCTGCTGTTTTTAACCAGCGCCACCGGCATGCTGCTGCTCGCCCTGCGCGAGTCCCCGGCCATGGGGACGCTGCTGGTCGTTCACCTGGGATTCGTCGCCGGACTCTTTCTCACGGCGCCCTACGGCAAGTTCGCCCATGTGGTCTATCGCTACGCCGCCCTGGTTCAAAATTCGATCGAGCAGGCGCGGACGTAGCGCCGGCAAAGTGATCAACCCTAACCAGCGCGGCAGGCCTCGACAAGCACCTTCACGTCCTGAGGGGTTGAGAGGTTGCCGCAGATCTCCAGCAAGCGTCGAGGGGTATCCGCGGAGGCGACACCATCCAGCAGCGAGGTCATTTTTTCCAGCAACTCGGCGTCGCTCAAGGGCGCATCCGGATGGCCTTTAGGCTGGTGAACCACGACCTCCTCCACGCGGCCATCAGCGAGCTGTGCCGCGAGCCGCACCCCGAGAGTCTTTTTTTTGTCCAGGGCCCGGTCCCTTTGAGCCTCCCTGACCAGCTTTATCTTCGACATCAAAGCCTTCACCTCGGCTGTTTCCCATGGCGCCCCCTCATACTCGCGCGACGTCAGCCTGCCGCTGAGCAGCGCCATCGCCATGACATACGGCGTGCTGTGGTCTGCCGCTTCCTGGCTCGTAGGCGCGAACGCCTGAGGCGAGCCCTGCACGCCGCCGCAGACGCTTCGATGACCGTAGAGGATTAGCTTGCGGATTTCATCGACGCGGATGCCGCCGCGGTATAGACGGAGCACGGCTTCGATCGCCGCCTGCGTGTAAAGCTGCGCCGGATAGGCCTTGATCATGTTGCGGCCGGCGGTCCAGCGCCTGCCGAGCTTCTTTATATGAGTTGTGTCGATTGCCGAAGCCGACAGAGGGCCCAAAGAGGAGAAAACCGTCTCCAGGGCATCCTCCGTGGCTGTCACGCCCAATCCGGCCAACTCCGCAGCCTCCAGCGCCCGCTCGAGGACTAATCCTACCGCAACTCCTTTGATCATCGGAATGCTCCGCCCCGGCCTGAGCCACGTATTCAGGACTGTCCCTGTGGCAAGAGAGAGGCCGCAGGCGTGCACGGCTTCGTTCGGCGTTGTGCCCATGAGTCGAGCGGAGACCATCGGGACGACCCAGGCAACGTTCGTCTCCGCGTGGAGGCCGCAGTCCCAGAAATTAAAAGATTCCGCCAGCGCAGCCTGGATTTCATAGGACGCCACCAGGCAAGTAA
>MGSR01000104.1:0-824 GCA_001798565.1 Deltaproteobacteria bacterium RIFCSPLOWO2_12_FULL_60_16 | reverse complement strand
ATATTTCTCCGCAACAGCGAGGAGCGCGGGCGTGCCGTCGCTGAAGTGGCCGGAGGGTCCCCCGCGGCTGTAGACATAGATGTCGTTGGCATCCAGATACCGGACCATGGTGCCGTTAACCAGCGCGGCGAGAGCAGCCGGAACTTTTTGTTCCGTGCCAACGATGGTCGCATCTCCACGGCCGCCCTGTTCGACGGCATATCTTCTTACCGCCTGCACAGCCGCGGTGTTAACGGCGCCGAGGGCGCAGGCCATACTGTCGGCCAGGTGCCGCCGCGCCGCGCTCATGACCTCCTTGGGTATGGAGTCGTAGGTGAGCGAGAAGGCGTAATCCGCCATGATTTGCGCGAGCGTTTTCACATTATCTCTCCTTTAATCAACGCACTGCTTCAGCCATGTGCACGACTATCTTGAACGCGCGCTCCAGATCGAATTCCGCAAAATCCTGCTCTCGCAGGACCGATCTCAACTGAGGCTCAAGCTGCTTGCTCAGAGCCGACAGGCGCTCGCCGGAAATGTCCACCGGCTCGTTTCCGGGCACGGCCAGCTTTTGTTTCACCTGCTTTACCAGATCGATCGCGTCTGGGCGAAGCCCGCCTTTTCGGACGGCATGGTCAATATCATAAAAGTCGCGGACGGCCACATCGCGGCGCGACAGGGGGCGGCACGGAACTTCTCCGCAAGCGCTTCGGTTTTCGACATGCAGCGCACGGACACCGGCGGGACAAGAGGGTTGGCGGTGACGGGGTCGAGCAAGAGCGTCCGCGCTGAACCTTCCACGGCGGGTGTCAGCAAAGGTTCCCGCAGACCCACTTCGATCTTGA
>MGSR01000103.1:5182-5801 GCA_001798565.1 Deltaproteobacteria bacterium RIFCSPLOWO2_12_FULL_60_16 | reverse complement strand
AAAGTCGTCGTCCTCGGCGCGGGCATATCCGGCGCCAATGCCTGCCAGGTGGCCGCCGGCATGGGGGCCTACGTCAGCATCCTGGACGTGAATCCGTCCAAGCTCCGCTACATCCACGATATCCTGGGCGGCCACGTGACGACGCTGATGTCGAACCGCGCCAATATCGAAGAAGAGGTGGTCGATGCCGACCTGGTCATCGGCGCGGTGCTGATTCCCGGCGCCAAGGCCCCCAAACTCATCTCGCGCGCCCTGGTCAAGCTCATGAAGCCCGGGGCGGCGCTGGTCGACATCTCCATCGATCAAGGCGGATGCGCCGAGACCTCCCGTCCCACCAGCCACCACCGGCCCATTTACATCGAAGAGGAGGTGGTTCACTACTGCGTCACCAACATGCCCGCGATCGTCGCCAACACCTCGACCTACGCGCTCACCAACGCGACGCTCTCTTACGGTCTGGAGATCGCGGACAAAGGCTTTCCCAAAGCCTTCAGGGGAAACGGCGCCCTGGCGAAGGGACTCAACACCCACGGCGGAAGAATAACCCATGCCGGCGTGGCCAACGCCTTCGGACTCGACTCGACGCCGCTCGAGGAGGTGATCGGCAGATGAGGCTCGT
>MGSR01000103.1:0-5024 GCA_001798565.1 Deltaproteobacteria bacterium RIFCSPLOWO2_12_FULL_60_16 | reverse complement strand
GCAGTCTGTGGTTCGACCACCACATCACCAACGAACCTGCCTGGCTCAGCCATATTATCGGAGTCGAGGATCCATCCTCCATCCTCCATCCTCCATCCTCGGTTGTTCCGGGTAAGGGAGGATTTCGTATCGCCCCCAGCGCCGCCAGAGTGGTCTACGAATACTACACCTCGGAAGGCGGAAGGCGTGAGGCGAGAGGCAACGGGAAAACGGAAGGTTTCAAAATCTTACACACGGAGCGGATGAGGTATCTGCTCGAAGAGACAGACAGGATCGATGCCGGCCAGCTCGTTCCCGGCGACGTGCTCGATCCCAAAGGCTACGTTCTCATATCGATGACCCTGGATGGCAAGCGGGCCGAAGATGAGCCCTACTGGCTCCGGCTCATCCCGCTCCTCAGGGACGGGTCCCTCGAAGAGGCGCTGAACAACCCCGAGGTAAAAAAGCGCTGCCAGGAGATCCTCGACGCGCAAGACAAGCTCAAAGAGATCCTGCTGCGGCGAACCACCCTGGAGGGCAATGTGATCTTCGTCGACCTGCGCGGGATCCCGGAGATCCCCGACGGCAATCGCTTTCTTCTCTACACGCTTTTCCCCGCCGGCAATATCTCGGTCAAAGTCGCGCACGACAGCCAGAGGCCGAACACCACGGCGATCTCGGTCGGTTACAATATCTTCAACACCACTTCCAGGGTCAACGTCGGAGCCTTGATGGAGAAACACGGCGGCGGGGGCCATAAAGTCGTGGGCTCCTGCCGGGTGCCCGATGATCGGGCGGAGAAATCGATTCGGGAGATCGTCGAAGCGGTGAAAGAATGAAGCAGGCAGCGAAGGTCCTTAAAATTCAACAGGCCCTCAAAGGGTTGGAAAAGATCAGCCAAGAGATCCATTACAAAAGCTGCTTTGAAGCCGAGGGGTTCAGCAGCGGCCTCATTTCATTCAGGCCGAGAAAGCGTTCCGATCCGAAGCAGATCAAACACCGAGATAAGGATGTCCTCTGTCACGTTCTCAGAGGAAGCGGGCGTCTGCGCGTCGACTGGCGCAGGATCGCGCTCACGGCGGGAACGATCTGCCATATCCCGAAAGGGACTGCGCACGACTTCGCGGCCGGGACCAAGGGCGAGATGATTTTGTTTTACTCGCTGATAAAAACAGGGTGAAAAACTGAAGATCGAAGGCTTCCATTCTCTATTCTCGATCCTCCGTCCGCTAGCCTTATTCGTGTTTCTTCTTCCTGCCGGCTGTTCGACCAGGATCGTCCCCGAGCCCCAGTACGTCCCCGCCGCCGATCTCCTGGACATCGTCAAGGACTTTCAAAGGCTCGCCCGCGAGGACGTTTACCGCTTTCCGATCCCCAAAGACGTCACCGGCATCAACATTATGAAAGCCACGCTGGTGCGGCTCGACGACTATGAAAAGAAAACTCCCGGCCAATTTTCCGCCGTCATCAACTTCAACAGGGCCGTCGCCTACGAGAGGCTGAGGGCGTACGACCAGGCCCTGGCCTACTACCGCAAGGTGACTGAGTCCGACGGCAGGCTGGGACCGGAGGCGGCGAAAAACAGCGCCGTCCTGGAGTCCTTCCAACGCATCCTGGAAAAGCCGCTGCCCACGCACGATCCGATGGAGTATATCAAGGTGCTGGACGAAAAGGTCGCGGCCTGGAACGATCTCATCCGCAAGCACCAGGGCTCGCCCTACGAGTATCTCGCCCGGGTCGAAGAGGAAAGGATAGACCGCGCCAAGGTCGCCTTCGTGGAGCTCAATCGCTACCGCATGAAGGACGGCAACCAGCTGGTCATCCTGGGCTACGGGCAGCTCGTCACCAAGCACCGGCAGAGCAAGAATCTCTACCGCTACCTGGTGGATTTCGCCGACTTCTACGCCCTTCTCGCCAAGGAGTACTCCATCCAAAACGATCCTGAGGGATTGAGCTTTGACCAGGATACCTTCGACCAATTTGCAAAGTCCGCCTTAAGGCTTTATACGGAGGTAGCGCAGGTGGACGGAATTTTGGAGAAGGTCGAGGCCCAGGGAAAGATCGAGGGACTGCGCGGGCTCACGGAAAAGATGAGGAGACTCAGCCGGTGAAACGAACGAACGCGGCGCTGGCCGTGACTTTCTGCGTCCTCGCCGGCTTCGGCGCGCCGCCCGAAAGGGCCGCGGCGCAGGAAAAAGAGTCCCCGCTGGAGCGCATCCTCAAGCCCCTGCCGGAGTACGATCCGTTTGACCAGCCGCCCTCCCCGCCGCAATTTTTTCCCGACGAGGTCGACAAGCGGGCGCGCGAGGCGCTGGCGGACAGTCTGACGGACCGGCAGGAATTCCTGGCCGACCACGTGCGCTTTTTTGCCGCGAAAGATGCCGAGCTTAAAAAGGAGCGGGGCACGACTACCGGCCTGACGGGACACGTCGCGGATCTTTCCAACAACACAATCCGGGACCGGGAGCGCTACCTGGCGGCGCAAAAAAAGGCGCTCGCCGCCGCCGCTTCGCCGGAGGAAAAGAGACTCATCGAGTCGAGGTTGCGCAACGATGACCTCACGCAGGCCGAGGAGCTGCTGCGGGCCAGCCGCGCCAACCGGTGGGGCGGCCTGTTAAACCGGATGCTCGGCTCTGTGGACTTGATAAGCATCATGACCGGCTCCTACGTGGCCGCGGCCGTGGATTCGGCGGTGAGCGGCCTGCTGGAAATAGGCTCGTCGGAGATGCCGATCGAAGAGAGGAGGGCATTGACCCTCTATCGCGCACATCTGAAACGCCATGCCGAGGACCCCAAGAACCGCGAAGTCCGAAAGCAGGCCGATGCGCTGGAAAAAAAGAAAACGGCGCAGCTGGTTTGGAAACGGATAGAGAAGGCCGAAGAGGCGTCGCAAAAAAGGGACTGGGATACGGCCCTGTTCCACTACGAGCTGGCGACGTTCATCGATCCCGCATCGCGCCCCGCCCTGGAAGGGCTGGAGAAGACAAAAAAGGGGCTGCGGCAGAGAGACGAGGAAAAAACCCGAGGACTCGCGCTGGCGCCGGCCGCGCCCCTCGAGGGCGCGGAGGCCGCGGAGGACGGGGAGCTCCTTTACGCCTTGACGCTGAGGGACTCAGACCGAGTTGAAGCGCAGGCGAGCCGGCTGGCGGATGAGAAACCGGCATCTTTGGCGGGCTCTGCAAGAGACGCCTCCGCGGTCGCCTTGGAGATGAAGGGGCGGCACGAGGAGGCCAAGCAGATATTGGAGCAAATTTCCCGCTCCTCCGAGGACCCTCACGCGAGAAAGAGGGCCGAGCTGTTGCTCGGGAGCCGGGAATACAACCTCCTCGCCTCGTTCAACGCGGCCCGAAGCCAGCACCGGCTGGAAACCGTCAGGTACGTATTGCTGGGGGAAGACCTGCTTAGGAAAAACCTGCTTTACGGCGTGGCGCCGGTGATCGCCTCGGGCCCGGCCGGCGCGACTTCCCTGGCGGCAGCGAACGCGATCATGATCGGGACCAACCTTTTTCAGGTCCTTACGGCGAACCCGATCTCGTATCAGAGCGTGATCGATAAGGGAGTCGACTACCTCCGCAACCACCCGCAATCCGAGAGCGCGACCGAAGTCTATACCGTTCTGGCCGACGCGTACGAGGAGATCGCGATGTATGACAAGGCGATCGCCTATCACGAGATGTCGGGCAGGGCCGAGGAAAAAAAGCTCGCCGACCTCAAAGAAAAAGCCGCCAAGGCGCTTATCCGGGCGGCGGAAAAGAGCGCCGGTAAAGCCGCCAAGGAGGCCTACCTCAAAACCGTCCTGGATGACTATGCGGAAAGCGCGGCCGCCAAAGAAGCGACGCAGAAGCTTGCGGCTCTCATGAAGATCGAAAACCAGGGGCTGCGCATGAGCAAGAAGTTTCTCAAGGAGAATCCGGAGCTTTACGGGGCGCGCGGACTGCGGCTGAAGGCGACTCTGTTCGACGGCAACTTGAGCAACATGGAGCTGGCGGACCGGGGGATCAATCTGTTGAGCGACCGGGAGATTCTCCTCCATTTTCAGACCCCGTGGGGGGTTCAGACTCAAAGCTACTCTGTCGGCGGAGAGGCCAGCGCAAGATTCCAGATCGCGCTTAGAAGCAAGAACTACGAGGTGGCCATGGGCGACGTCGATACCCGGGCGCCGGGGAGCCCCGGGGGAATCAGGGACCTGCCCCTGCCCCTGCTCCGGGGAGAATTGCCAAAGCAGGAATCGGAGTCCGAGGAAACGACTCTGAGCCTGGTGCGCGAGGCGACCGGCGCTTCCGGGGGCTTTCCAACAGTCCTCGATCATCAACTGCTGAGCGACAGCGAGAAAGAAGGCGGGGTCCAATGGCGGCTCCCGCAGATCCAGGGGAATATCTCGGCGAGCCGGTTCGACTTGAGCGGCTCCTTGCCGGCCGGGCTGTGGGGAGATCGGCTCTCCGTCGGCACGGATCAAAAGAGTCCCTTCGCCGGCATCCAACTTCCCGTGCCCTTGCTCCAGGGTTTCATCCCCGTGGACTTCCTGCTACAAGGAAGACCGGGGCGCTTCTCGGTCTTCCCCAAAATTCACCTGCAAAAAGAGACCAGTAGCGACGCGGAGCTCTACCGCTAGACGAAGGAGATAATTTCTTGCAGCAAAGGGGACTGCGGCGTGGCCTCCTTTCCATCCTGGCAGGCCTGATCCTATGGGAAGTGCTGACGCGCCTCCTGTTGGAAAACGAGCTGCTCATCCCGCCGCCGACCAGCGTGGCGCGCTCGCTGTGGAAATTGAGCTTCGCCGGCGAACTCAACCGCCACCTCTACGCCACGCTGTTCGAGTTTACCTGCGGCTTCAGCACGGCCTGCGCCGTCGGCATCTTTTTGGGCTACCTGATGGGTCGGTATCCGTGGTTCGACGAGCTCATGGATCCCTGGATCGCGACCCTTTATTCCATCCCGGTCATAGCTTTCGTGCCGCTGATCATCATCTGGTTCGGCATCGGACTGTTCTCCAAGATCGTCGTGGTCTTCAAGATCACAGCGGTGGCGATCATGCTGAACACCGC
>MGSR01000102.1:5034-5159 GCA_001798565.1 Deltaproteobacteria bacterium RIFCSPLOWO2_12_FULL_60_16 | reverse complement strand
TCTTACTAATACCACGAGGTTTTAGGGTGTTGTGAAAATTGATGGGACTTTGACGGCAAAAAGTGGCTATTCCGGGCAACCAGCGGCAAAGACGAAACTCGGATATCCTCCCTTAAAAACAATGG
>MGSR01000102.1:1656-4859 GCA_001798565.1 Deltaproteobacteria bacterium RIFCSPLOWO2_12_FULL_60_16 | reverse complement strand
CGTGGGGAGGAGAATGGGGGTTTAGACCAGTCTCACCCAGGCCTTTTGCAGCGAGGTGGCGTAACCGACGGTCGTGGCGAGCTTGACTCCGTTCTCCTTGAGCTCATCCACCAGCTTCTCGGCATATCTTTGCGCCAGGGCGATGAGCAGACCGCCGGAGGTCTGCGGGTCCATGGCCGCTTCGACCAGCCCTTCCCGGATGGATTTGTCGATGGTGATCTTGTCCTTTAAGTACTCGCGGTTTCTCTTGCAGCCGCCGGTGAGGTAGCCCTTTTCCGCCAGGCGCCGCGCCCGCTCCAGGATCGGCAGCTTGGAGGATTCCAGGATCAAGGTGACGCTGCTGCCGCTCGCCATCCCCAGCGCATGGCCCAGCAGGCCGTATCCGGTGATGTCCGAACAGGCGTGAACGGGATAATTGCGCATGATCTTGGAAGCGGTGTTGTTCAGCGTGATCATGGAAGCGACGGCCGCCTGGACGCTCTCTTTGGAGGCCTTGCCTCTCTTGAGCGCCGTGGTGATGATGCCCGTCCCCAGGGCCTTGGTGAGGACGAGCGCGTCTCCCTCCTGCACGCCGACGTTGCGGATGACCTTGTCGGGGTGAATGACTCCCGTGACCGCCATGCCGTATTTGATCTCCTCGTCAATGATGCTGTGGCCGCCGATCACGACCGCCCCGGCCTCGCGCGCCTTGTCCGCTCCGCCTTTGAGGACCTCGCCGAGAATCTGAATGTCCATTTTTCCACGCGGAAAACAGACGATGTTCAGCGCGGTCTTGGGTTCTCCTCCCATGGCGTAGACGTCGCTCAGGGCGTTGGTGGCGGCGATCTGTCCGAAGACATAGGGGTCATCCACGATCGGGGTGAAAAAATCGACGGTGTTGACGATGGCCAGGTCGGGGCGCAGGCGAAACACCCCCGCGTCGTCGGAGGTCTCCACGCCGACGATCATGTCAGGATGCTCGAATTTGGGTAGGCTGTGCAGAACCTGCACCAGGTCGGACGGGCCGAGCTTCGCGGCTCAACCCGCGGCCTTGACCTGCTGCGTCAGGCGCACCGCCTTGCGTCTTCTTATGAGCCTCATGGGCCTACTCCTTACGACAGTCCTTGCCTTCCCGATGGTATCGGGGATTTCAGCCGCCTCACATCTCCAATTCTGATCGTGAGCCCTTCACGATCGAAGTATTCGAGGAGCGGAATCGTGTACTTGCGACTGGAGCCTAAAAGGTCGCGGCAGGCGGCTGCGGTGATCTCACCCTTTTCAGCTAAATATTTATATAGAACGCCCTTCACCTTGTCAACGCAGTCCCGGGCAAAGTAGAGGTCCGGGGCGATCCGGACGATGAGGCCATCCCTCTCCATCACCCGCGCCACTTCGAGGAGCTTTGCGCGCGCAATCCCCAGCTCCTTTTCCATCTGGCCGAGGTCGGGCGGAGCGAGGGGGTCCCTGCCCAGGCTCTTTTTGATCCGTTCCATGAGTTCCTTTTGCTCGTCCTTGAGACGGATGCGGTGCTGCGGAAGCCGCAAGAGATTCCCTTCCCGCACCACCGCCTTGTCAGCGGAGAGAATCTCGACGAAGTCACGAAACAGCCGGGACGGGACCGCGTAGAGGACTTTGGCTCTCAACTCCTCCAGGTCCATTCCCGGGGCGAGGGGATGCGAGGCGTGAAAGTCCGTAAGCGCCTTGAGAGTGCTCTCCTTAAGATGCTGCCATTTGTTTTCTGTCGTGTAGACCTTCTCCCCCTCGGCGCTGAGCGAGCGAACGGTTTTTATCCGTTCTATCTGATTGCGCGCCTCTTCCTCCTTCAGGTTGAGGAACTGATGGATGGAGCCCAACGGCAGGGCGAAATCGTCGCTCTGGTCGATGAAGCCTTCCGCGAGCGTGGAGAGATCTCCCCTGTGCAGAGAATCCAGCCGGGCTTCGAGTTCCGGCTCGCCCCTTTTGTGCTTGCGGGCCCAGGGATGAATGACGATGCCGCCCCCCAGGGTGCGCCGCGCGGTCTCATCCCTGACGATAAAGCGGTCCCCGCGCAGCACAGCCACCGGCTCCCCGAGAGCAATCTGGCAGTAGGCGGACCCTTTGGGCTCGACCTTTTCTTTGGAGCCGAGCAGGATTAATTTGGCCAGGCGCTCGGCCGTGCCTGCGTGAATCCGGACTCGCTGGTGGTTTTTGATCCCCTTGCCTGCCGCAGGCCGCACCTCCAGGAAGGCGTCGAAGCGGTCCGAGACTATAGTGAGCTTTTCGTGGCAGATGACGTCCCCGCGCGTGATCGAGGCCTTATCGAGGCCGCTCAGATTGAGAGCGATACGCTGGCCCCAGCCTGCCGCCTCGACGGGTCGGTTGTGGACCTGGAGGCTGCGCACCCGGAATGTCTGCTCGCCCGGCAGACAACGAACATGATCGCCGATTCTCACCTCCCCGCTGAGCGCGGTTCCGGTGATGACGACTCCGTGGCCTTGAAGGACAAACGCGCGGTCCACGGGAAGCCGGAAGTAGCCGCGCGGAGCGGCCTTCCTGCAGTTCTGAAGCGTCAGTAAGATCTGGGCCTGCAGCTCGGCCAGTCCCTGGCCGGTGACCGCGGAGAAGGCGATGATCGGGGCGTCCTCCAGCGCCGTGCCCGCAGTCAGGATATTGATTTCCTCTTCGACCTCGCGGATTCTTGCGGGAGGGACCAGATCGGCCTTGGTGATAAGGAAGATGGCGAGCTTTACCCTCAGCAGATGGATGATGTCGAGGTGCTCTTCGGTCTGGGGCATCACGCCGTCATCGGCCGCTACCGTGAAGAGGACCAGGTCGATGCCGTGGGCGCCGGCGAGCATGTTGCGAATGAAGCGCTCATGTCCCGGCACATCGACGATGCCCGCCTGGCTTCCGTCCGGAAGGTCGAAGTGGGCAAAGCCCAAATCAATCGAAATCCCCCGCTCCTTTTCTTCCTTGAGCCGGTCCGTATCCTCGCCCGTAAGCGCCTTGATGAGGCTCGTTTTGCCGTGGTCGATGTGCCCGGCAGTGCCGATGATGTAAGGCATGGCTATTAAAGGCGTCAGCCTTCAGCGATCAGCTTTCGGCCCGGATCTTTGCTGATAGCTGGCCACTGACTGCTGAAAGCTTTCCTTATCCCAATTCGGAATTAAATCGTCAGGGTCGAAAATGGCTCTTAAGTCCAACAGAAAGCGATTGTCCTTGATTCGTCCGAGGATGGGAGGATT